>CAYQZL010000041.1:27620-29828 GCA_964421975.1 uncultured Rikenellaceae bacterium | reverse complement strand
TGGGAAGGTTACTGGAATCGATTTCACTGATGAAATGATTGAAAAGGCAACAACAAACCTCAAAAAACTCGGCTATAAAAATGTTTTCTTCATTAAGGGTGACATTGAAGAAATGCCTGTGCCAAGCAACAATTATGATGTTGTGCTTTCAAACTGTGTTCTTAATCTCGTACCTGACAAGAACAAGGCATTTTCTGAAATATTTCGAGTATTAAAACCTGATGGACATTTCTGTGTTTCTGATGTAGTGACAAACGGTTATTTACCAGATAAACTGCGCAAAGATGCTGAAATGTATGTCGGATGTGTTTCAGGAGCAATTGAACTGGACGAATACCTTGCAATAATTCAGCAGAATGGTTTCCAGAATATCCAGATGCATAAACAAAAAGAAATATCGCTTCCTGATGAACTCCTGCTGAAATACCTGTCCTGTGATGATTTCGAATTGTTCAAAAACGGTAAAGTTGGCATCTACAGTATTACTGTTTCAGGTTTCAAACAATAAACTTTCACGAGTATGCCATCAACAAAACGCTTAAAGTTTCTTGACCGTTACCTTACTCTCTGGATATTCCTTGCAATGTTCATTGGTGTATTTGCTGGGTGGTTAAGTCCGAATATTGCAAAATTCTGGAATAGTCTCTCATCGGGAACAACGAACATCCCCATTGCGATAGGATTAATCGTAATGATGTACCCGCCTCTTGCCAGGGTGAAGTATGAGGAACTGGGTGATGTCTTCCGAAATACGAAGGTTCTTGGATTATCATTGGTGCAAAACTGGATAATCGGTCCTGTTTTAATGTTCGTTCTGGCAATTGTCTTCCTTCGCTTCAATGTCGACTACATGTACGGATTAATCCTGATAGGTCTGGCACGCTGCATTGCGATGGTTATTGTATGGAATGAACTGGCGAAAGGCGACAATGAATATGCTGCAGGACTGGTTGCATTTAACTCAATTTTTCAGGTATTGTTCTTCTCGGTGTACGCTTACCTGTTCATTGCGATACTACCTGCATGGTTCGGACTTCCGACAAATGAAACAGTCGCACAAATAACGATTGGTCAGATAGCAAAAAGTGTATTCATTTATCTGGGTATTCCATTTATTGCAGGATTCCTGACCAGATTTATTCTTATTCGTGTAAAAGATAAAAACTGGTATAACACCAGGTTCATACCAAAAATCAGTCCTCTGACCCTGATCGCACTTCTGTTTACGATCATAGTGATGTTCTCATTAAAAGGAGAATACATAATAAAAATTCCACTTGATGTGGTTCGTATTGCTATTCCTCTGGTCATTTACTTTGTGGTGATGTTCATTGTTTCATTCTTTATGAGCAAAAGAATCGGAGCAACCTATGAGCAATCAACAACCCTGTCTTTTACTGCAGCCAGTAACAATTTTGAACTGGCAATTGCAGTGGCAATTGCTGTATTTGGAATAAATTCAGGGGAAGCATTTGCAGCCGTAATCGGTCCCCTTGTGGAAGTCCCGGTAATGATAGGTCTTGTTAATGTGGCATTTTGGTTTAAAAAATCACATTTCTTCAGGTAAGAAATGCATCAACAATTCATTAATAAGCTGATATTATGCAATATACGCCATCTAATCTCATCATTATTCAGTATCAGAAATTGTGGGGTGGGGACTTCTGAACGGCCGCCTGGTCATCAATGCCGTATGATCATCTATCTTACCCGCAACAGAAATGGCAAATGTTCTTACCAACATAATAATAAGTTTGTTAGCACATCCGAAAATACTGTACCAGATATAGAAAAACGCTGCAGAAAAAACAAAAAGAAAAACCTTTTATCTTATTAATCCATGTAGGGATATTTATAATTCACGGCAGGAATGTATGTTTCCTTTATTGTCCGCGGACTCACCCAGCGTATAAGGTTAAGATGACTTCCTGCCTTGTCGTTGGTTCCTGATGCTCTAGCTCCGCCGAATGGCTGCTGGCCGACCATAGCTCCGGTTGGCTTATCGTTGATGTAAAAATTACCCGCGGAATAACGAAGTGCCCTGCAGGCCTTTATCATGGCATATTTGTCATTGCTGAATATCGATCCGGTAAGACCATATGGTGAAGTCTCATCACATATCTTCAGGGTCTCTTCGTATTTATCATCATCATACAAAAAGATAGTCATAACCGGTCCAGATCGGAAGAGCGTCGTGTAGGGAAAGAG
>CAYQZL010000041.1:0-27610 GCA_964421975.1 uncultured Rikenellaceae bacterium | reverse complement strand
CGGTCCGAATATTTCTTCTTCCATACTTATGAAATGAGGATCTTCAGTCAGAAGGACTGTAGGTTCAATGAAATATCCTGATGATTTGTCGCCATTTCCGCCCGCAAGGATTTTCACTGCCTTTGATTTCCGGGCTAAATCAATGTATGACATTATCTTATCGAATGATGACTCATCAATTACCGCATTGACAAAATTGTTAAGGTCAGTCACATCACCAATTTTTGTTTCAGAGAGCATTTTCAGAATATATCCTGAGGTTTCATTCCAGATCGACCGGGGAATATATGCTCTTGATGCGGCAGAACATTTCTGTCCCTGGTATTCGAAAGCACCCCTTACTATTGCTGTTGCCAGTGCAAGGGGATCTGCCGATGTGTGTGCAAAAATAAAATCCTTGCCTCCTGTCTCTCCCACTATTCTCGGATATGATTTATAAATGGAAAGGTTTTCAGTTACCTGTCTCCAGAGGGTATTGAAAGTATTGTTGGATCCTGTAAAATGTACTCCTCCCAGGTCTTTATGTTTCAGAACAACACTGCTTATCAGGGTGCCTGAACCAGGCACGAAATTTATCACACCTTCAGGCATTCCGGCTTCCATAAAGATCTTCATCAGGTAATAGTTGGAGAGAACTGAGCCGGATGCAGGTTTCCATACAGTTGTATTGCCCATCAGGGCCACACTGGTATTGAGATTGGATGCTATCGCGGTGAAATTGAACGGAGTGATGGTATAAACAAATCCTTCAAGCGGACGGTATTCAAGTCGGTTCATTGTATGATCCTCTGACTTAGGCTGCTCCATATAGATGTGAGCAGCAAAGTAATTATTGAACCGCAGATAGTCTATTACCTCACATGCGGAATCTATCTCTGCCTGAAAGGCATTTTTACCCTGGCCCAGCATGGTTGCGGCATTAAGCCGGTACCTGTATTTCTTTGAAATAAGCTCAGCTGTCCTGGCCATTATTGCAGCCCGTTCCATCCATGCAAGTGTCATCCACTCTTCTTTCGCTTCCATGGCGGCATTTATGGCATCTCTTACCTCTTTTTCTGTCGCAATATGATAATTTGCCAGAAGATGACCGTGATCTGACGGTTTGGTTATCCTGGCAGTCTTACCGGTACGTATCTCTTTACCCCCTATTATCAATGGAATATCTGCCACATTGTTATTCTGAAGCTTCAGCTCCTCTTCAAGCAATCTCCTTTCATCACTTCCGGGCAGATAAGAGAATACCGGCTCATTGGCAGGCTGGTTGAAATTAAAAATAGCATTATTCATATCCCTGAATTTTGTCCCAATAATACATTAACACAACTTTTTAAAATATGTTTAATATCAGTTAAATGTCAGGTCAGGAAGAATGAAAAGTATTCCCTGCCGGTTTACACAGGCTGTGTTTTACCCGAAAAACCCATAAACACTATGTAAATGAATAATAAAAGTTAATTCAAATAGTTTGATAATGGGAATAAGCTTGCGTAAATTTGGGAACCATAATTCTAAAATTAATATTGAAGTGAAAATGAAGAATTTTTCGCATACCATAATAATCAATTCCGTTCTGCTTCTGATAACCCTGTATTCATGCAGCACAAAGGAAATACCTGTCGTTACAACAGAAGAAGTTACAGGGATAACAAGTATGTCGGCAAAGACCGGGGGAAGCATTACAGACGATGGTGGTGCTGAAATAAGTGAAAAAGGGATTTGTATAAATACCACCGGTAATCCTACGGTAAGGAACCAGAGAACTATTGATGGATCCGGGTCATCATCCTTTACAAGTAATCTTATTTTGTTAGCTCCGGATACATATTATTATGTAAGGGCGTATGCAAGGAATAAAGCAGGGACAGGATATGGTGACCAGAAAGAATTTTCTACTCCTCCCCTCACATTCGGCAGTGCTGAAGATACGGAAGGTAATGTTTATGGGACCGTTACCCTGGGAAATCAGACCTGGATGACAGAAAACCTCAGAACAACAACTTATAATGATAATACTCCCATTCCTCTTGTCAGATCAAATGGCACCTGGAATCGCCTCTCTTCAGCGGCTTACTGCTGGTACGATAATGATTCACTTGTCAACAAACCGGATTATGGAGCACTTTACAACTGGTATTCGGTTTCAACAGGAAAACTATGTCCTACAGGCTGGCATGTGGCAACAGATAATGACTGGACAGAACTGACCAGCTTTCTGGGTGGTGAATATGTCGCAGGTGATAAATTGAAGGAAGCAGGAGATGACCACTGGATGAATAACAGCAATGCATCAGACAACCTCAGCGGATTTACAGCACTCCCCGGAGGAGGAAGGGTTAACGGGAATTTCACTTCAATCGGTATTGCCGGGGCATGGTGGACATCAACCCAGAATGACTCTGAAAATGCACTCTTACGGGAACTGGATGACAGGGTTATAGAGGTCCTGCGCGGATCTGCCAGTAAAAGCTTCGGACTTTCAGTACGTTGTATAAAGAATTAATTAAAAAAACGTATTAAAAAACGTATTAAAAGACGTATTATAAGACGTATTATTTATGTTGATCTCTGAACACGGCAAACAGAGAAAATAGTTATCATAATAAATAGCAAAATGGATAAACGTTCATTTCTTAAAAATGCCGGACTTATCGGAATAGGAAGTATGATAAGACCCCGGACCCTTAAGGAACTTATGGAACCTGTCATAAATACTCCGTCTGCAGAACTGGCGCGGGATGAGGATTTCTGGGAAAGGATCAGGGCGGGATACCGTCTGAAGCCTGACTACATAAATCTTGAAAACGGCTATTACTGTTTCCTTCCGAAACAGATCCTGGAAAGTCAGATAAATCATTTACGCGAGATCAATTACCAGGGTTCATATTACATGAGAACCGTCCAGTTTGAGAACAAGAAAAAAATGGCAGCCATGCTTGCCGGACTTGCCGGCTGTCCGGAAGATGAACTGGTAATTACAAGGAATACAACAGAATCTCTCGATATGGTGATCGGCGGCCTCGACTGGAAACCGGGCGATGAGGCTGTAATGGCAGAGCAGGACTATCCTGCAATGCTGAACATGTTCAAACAGGTTGCTGCCAGATATGGAGTCGTAAATAAGATCATTTCAGTCCCCAACCATCCGGGAACAGATGAAGAAATAGTCAGTCTTTATGCCGATGCCATTACAGACAAGACCAGGCTCCTGATGATATGTCACATGATAAACATAACGGGTCAGATACTTCCTGTAAAGAAGATTTGCGACATGGCTCACAGTAAAGGAGTTGAAGTGATGGTAGACGGAGCCCATGCATTCGGACATTTCAGGTTTACGATCCCGGAACTAAGTTGTGACTATTATGGCAGCAGTTTGCATAAATGGCTGAGTGTTCCACTGGGCTCCGGGATATTATGGGTAAAAAAGGATAAGATAAGGAAAATATGGCCGCTGATAGCATCAGGAGTAAGCGATCCGGACAATATTTCAAGGCTCAACCACACAGGAACACATCCTGTTTATACTGATCTGACTGTTCAGGAATCAATCGATTATTACAGAATGCTCGGAGCAGAACGCAAGGAATTGAGGCTGAGGCATCTTCAGCAATACTGGACCGGGAAGGTCAGGGATCTTCCTCACATCATTCTTAATACTCCTTCTGATCCTCAGCGCTCATGTGCAATAGCCAATGTCGGGGTGAAAGGCATTACTCCCGGAGAGCTTGGTGATATACTTCTGAAGAAATACAGGATCTATTGTGCTCCGATTGACGGAGCATCAGTACACGGGTGCAGGATCACTCCCAATGTGTATACAACCTTGAAGGAACTGGACGTACTTGTCAAAGCGCTTAAAGAGCTTGGATGATCAGGCGGTTTTTTCTTTCGGACGGAATATTTTCCTGCCAAATTTCAGCAGCAGATAAGTAATAGCTAAAATTATAAGCGCTGCAATAATAAGCGGAACCACAAGAGATAATAAGGATGTCCCGATCGCTGCAGCATTTTCTCCGGTTGCAACAACCATATTCCCTGTTCCCGCCGTAAGTTTGACCGATGCCAGACGTGATAGTGCCGTTCCACCCTGTATGGCAGCAGCCGATCCGCCACCAAAAAGAAATCCGGTAACCCATTTCAGAAGATCATTGTCAATCGGCAGCACCGATGTAAGAAGAAGTGTCCCTCCTCCCACGGCAAGAGGGGTTGTAATAGTATCGAGAAGATTATCAATAAAAGGTATATAATATGCAAGTATTTCAACAACCGTTGCAGTCCCGAAAGTTATCAGCGCCGGCCAGCCGGCAAGCCACTGAAATCCTTCGTTAACAGGAAATAATCCGGCTTTCGCGGCAATACTGGCAACCAGCATAGGAACAAAAACCCTGAATCCACAGCTGGCACTCAGACCAATTCCTATTGCAACAGCCACTATAAGTTCCTTATCCATATTAAAAGTATATATCCGGATCAACTATTTCCCGGATCTGACTAAATTAACCATTTTTCACTTATATATCAGTACTAATTTATATATCTTTAAGGCTTAACCGCTGACCTGATAACTTATTATTTATAATTCACAAACCTAAATTATTTTTATTATGGAAGAAAATGAAAAAAAAACTCCGGAAGAACCCGAAAAAGAAGGTTTACTGGACAAGGCAAAAAAAATTTATGAAAAAGCTGATGACTTCATTGACGACAAAGTTGAGGATCTGAAGAAAACCAAAGCATTTGAAAAAGTATCCGGTGCTCTGGACAAAGCGGGAGATTTTGTTGAGGATAAGATCGACGAGATCAAATCGGGTGAAGCTAAGGAAAAACTGAAGAATCTGGCAGACAAAACCGAAGACAAGGCTGAAGAAGCTGTATCCAAAGCCAAAGAACTGGGTAAAAAGATCGCCGGGAAAGTGGCCGATAAACTGGACGATTTTGCAGATGATATCAGGAACAAGACCAAAGAGCCTGACGAACCTGATAAAGCATAATAAAAGAAGTTGTCTTATCATATAAAAACCATTAACCGCAAAGCGCGCAAAGAATTTACGCAAAGGGCGCAAAGAGCATATTTTTAAATTAATGCCTTTGCGTACTTTGCGCCATCTTAGCGTCCTTTGCGGTTAAAAATCTTTTAAGACAACCTCTTTTTTAATTCGATAAACTGATATCGGCTGGAGTAACTATTTCTCCAGCGGAGGGATCACAAGTACCTGACCCGGATAGATCAGATTGGGATCCTTAAGCATAGGTTTGTTTGCCTCAAAAATAATGTTGTATTTATTGGCATTGCCATAAACTTCCTTTGCAATCTTTGAGAGATAATCTCCCTTTTTAACAGTATAAAACTGTTTTTCCGGAGGCGGAGGAGCTACAGGTGCAGGCTGAATAACCATTATCCTGTCCTCGACAGCGGCAATTCCGTCAACATTCCCGGCGGTAACAATGACCTTATTCTTGTTGTCAATTGTATCGATTGTCCCCGATAATGTAACTTTGTCATCATCAACGGCCACCTGTATCTTACTTGTATCAAAGCCGAACTTCCTGATATGTGCTGTGATCATTTCGGCTTTCTCCTGTTCTCTCTTCTCTTCGGATTTGAACAGTTTTTCTCCGGCGTTCTTAATAAATGAAATCAGTCCCATTTTTAATGATTTTAGTTAATAATTTTAATCCTCGATCACTTCAAAGGTGATCTTAACATTTACACGATATTCTTCAATCTTATCACCTTTAACAACTGCGCTCATATCCTGAACATATACGGAACGTATCTGTTTTACTGTCTGAGCCGCTGTTTTAACAGCAAGGGCTGCCGCATCTTCCCAGCTTTTGGGAGAAGATGACATTACTTCAATTACCTTTAATACTGCCATAGTTAATATAGTTTTGGTTTTAAATTGTTATCCTTAGCTGAATCTGATTAGTCGCGGTTTTGATAAGGCTTAAATTTACACAAAAGTGTTGAGACTTCTAAATTTATTACTTAATTTATTAATTTTGCAATGCATTGAAAGTTATTTAAGCTTTAACAATATTGTAAGGGAGTTTGTTGATCCTTTTGAACCGCAGTAATATTGGATAGAAGGTTGCAGCTTTCCCCAGGGTTCTTTAAATTTTTGTTTCGGATCAGTGATCATAAAACATGATTTCAGGATCAGTAAAAAAGAGGTCAAAAATAAAACAAGCTATAACGAAGAAAATTAACTAATTATAAATCAAATAATTATTATCATGAAGAAAATAAGAAACGGTTTATTGATTCTTGCCGGAGCATCCCTGATCCTTTCAGGATGTGCTTCAATGAATAAAGCTCAGAAAGGAGCTGCTATCGGAACTGCCACAGGCGGTGCCATCGGGGCTGTTGTAGGTAAAGTTACAGGAAATACAGCTCTCGGTGCTGTTATCGGAGCTGCTGTGGGCGGTACTACCGGAGCTATTATAGGCAATAAGATGGATAAACAGGCTGAAGAAATAAAGAATAAGGTACCTGATGCAAAGGTAGAACGAGTGGGCGAAGGTATCGTTGTTGAATTCAGCAGCAATGTCCTTTTCGGATTCGACAAGGCAGAACTTTCCACCGATGCAAAAACTAATCTTGACAAGCTTGTGACTGTCCTTAATACCTACCCCGATACAAATATTGAGCTCCAGGGACATACCGACAGCAAGGGAAGTGAAGCATATAACCAGACCCTTTCCGAAAAACGCGCTTCAACCGTATCTGCTTATCTTGCTGAAAAAGCTATCAAGGCTGAACGCATGACAATAAAAGGCTTCGGAGAAACTGTTCCCAAATATGATAATGAAACCGAGGATGGCCGTGCACAGAACCGCAGGGTGGAATTCCTTATCACTGCAAATGAAAAAATGATCGCTGACGCCGACAGGGAAGCAGGCAACAGATAAAAAACAACGGATCAGTTAATTTAAGTATATTGAACCGGGAAATATTCACGATATTTCCCGGTTTTTAATTTTAAGCAAGGATGAATACAAATTTATTTCTGGTTTTCCTGATGCTGCTTACAGTATACGGTTGCAGCCCTGACAAGAAAATTACTGTTATTTCTCCCGACAAATCAGTCAGATTAACGATCGGCCAACTTCCCGGAGAAAGGATTCCTTCATTCTCACTTGAAGCATATGGAAAAAAGATACTGCTTCCTTCCTGTTTTAACCTCGATCTTAAAAATAATGAAATTCATGATAAGCTGAAAATCGTGAGGATTGAGAACAATACAGTTACAAATACCTGGATCAACAATTACGGAGAAAGAAAAGAGATCCCTGACAATTACAATCAGATGAAATTATACCTGAAAAGCAGGGATATTGATCTCAATCTTATATTCCGTGTTTATAATGAAGGTGCAGCTTTTGCATATGAATTCCCTGAACAGCCCGGAAAGGATTCATTGACAATTAATGATGAGAAGTTCAGCTTCAGGTTTCCTTCAGATTTTCTCACATGGTCAGCTTCGCGGGCTCAGGCACAATATTCACATGTTCCTCTCTCAAAAATTGACAGGGGTGCGGAACGGCCGCTGGTGGTGGAAATTGACAGCAATTTAACCATTGCGCTGACAGAGGCAAAGCTCGTGGATTTTGCAAGGATGAAATTTGAACCCGATTCAGCTTCCGGTATTGCTATCAGGACACGACTTGGAAGTGAAGTACATAAAACCCTCCCGTTTCAGTCACCCTGGAGAGTTATTATGACCGGAAAAAATGCCGGCGATCTTCTTGAAAAAAACTATCTGATCTCAAATCTGAATGATCCATCCGAAATAAGGGATGTTTCATGGATAACTCCGGGAAAGGTTCTCAGGGAAGTATCACTCTCAACTGCAGGCGGTAAAGCAGCCGTGGATTTTGTATCAGAACATAACATGCAATATGTTGAATACGATGCCGGCTGGTACGGACCTGAAAACAGTGATGAATCGGATCCGGTGAATCCGGTTCTCGATCCTGCCAGATCAAAGGGACCTCTTGACCTGCATGAAGTAATCAAATATGCAAAATCGAATGATATAAAAATTCTCCTGTATGTTAACCGCAGGGCACTTGAAAGGAAACTCGATGAGATACTTCCGGTCTTCAGTGAATGGGGTGTTGCAGGTATCAAGTTTGGGTTTGTACAGGTCGGAACTCAGGAAGTGACAAGCTGGATGCATGATGCGATAAAGAAATGTGCTGATTATAAAATGGTGGTTGATGTGCATGATGAATACAGACCTACCGGATTTTCCAGGACATATCCGAATTTCCTCACACAGGAAGGTATCAGGGGAGATGAAGAGAGTCCTCCCAACACACATACCCTTATCACCATGTTCACCAGGATGATGGCAGGTGCCGGAGATAATACGATCTGCTATTACGATAACAGGGTCAGCACAAAGATGGGTTCCCATGCTTCCCAGCTGGCAAAAGCAGTCTGCATTTTCAGCCCCTTACAGTTTTTATACTGGTATGACAGACCGGTTCCTTCTCCCGACAAGAAAGTGGAACTTTGGGGAAAACCAAATATACTGGGCGACGAACCTGAACTGGAATTCTTCGACAATGTACCAACAGTATGGGATGAGACCAAAGTGCTTTATGCAAGTATCGGAGAATATGGTGTGATTGCCCGCCGGAAAGGTAATGAATGGTTCATAGGTGGAATAAACGGGAACCTGAAAAGGACTCTTGATATTAAGTTTTCATTCCTTGATCCGGGAATAAAGTACCGG
Source organism: uncultured Rikenellaceae bacterium (assembly GCA_964421975.1). Taxonomy (GTDB): domain Bacteria; phylum Bacteroidota; class Bacteroidia; order Bacteroidales; family VadinHA17; genus LD21. Next base: position 18,866 of record CAYQZL010000041.1, on the reverse strand, counting down.
GCATCGGTCTATTCGGATGATCCTTCGGTAAGTACCCGGACACATGTAAGGATTGAAAGGATCGAAATCGACCGGAATACTGTATTCCCTGCAGTGCTGGAGTCAAACAAGGGATTTGCAATGCATATTGTACCCGTTTATTGATTATAAATCAAAACAGATAACCTGTTAATAATTATTCTTTTGCCTGAAATTAGTTTTGTTTTTTTCTTCAGGATCTCGTATTTTTATAATTGTGTTCAAAATCAGACAGCTAAGGATTGCTTAATACCTGTATCTCAGCTTATTATTGAATTCCTGTAAATCTGTTCTTTAAATTACCGTCAGTTCTTAAATTGATAACAGAAATCATTATTCCTTATCGTTTTCGGATTAAACCTGTTCGTTAATGAAACAAAATAATAACCGCCGTACATTCCTACGTAATTTCGCTCTGGGCACATTCCCCGCCATACTTGTTTGCGATTTCTTTAATCCCCTGAAGGTTTTAAGTCAGATTAATCCCTTCGATCCTGGCAGAAAGCAAATACCCAGGATAAATCCTGCATTTATGATGAATATCTATAAGGATGGCAGTATCGAAATGTATACCCAGACAAATGAAGGAAATAAACTGATATTCAAATTTGAAGGATTACAGGCCGACATTCTGGTAAAGTTGTTACATGGAGACGATCCTGAATTATGTTACCAGGAATCAGGAGTAAAATATGGCCTTGAGAAAGAAGAATACGATTTAAGTGTTAAGGCAATATTGAAATCACTTGAAGATAAAGGATTGATTTATTATGGTGATCTGATGAAGGTAAAAATATTAGAGATCAGAAATGAATGGAAAATACAGAATAACAAGTGATCTGTTCACCATACCTGACGGGGATGGAAGGTTTTTACTTTATGCACCAAAAGCCGGATTTCTGTGCAGGGCAAATAATGACGTTATTAATTTACTCGCCACCATTGATAAAACTGATCCCGGATCTTTAAACGGGAAACAAATAAAGGTACTTGATCATCTTATCGAAAACGGGATTCTTAACGGATCAGCTGAATCTGAAATAAGGAACCTGATATCCACGGAATTTGCTCCCACAAGGGTGACCTTGTTCCCTACTAATCAATGCAATTTAAGATGCATCTATTGCTATGCATCAGCCGGAGAGCAGAACCCCCTTACAATGAAATGGCATTATGCGGTTTCTGCGGTTAATACGATCATTGAAAATGCTTTAAAATCCGGCGCCGGATCGATCAGTATCGGATTCCACGGCGGAGGTGAACCATTACTTCCATGGACCTTTATTAAAAGAATAACCGGTTATGCCGAAACGGAAAGCAGGAAAAACAATCTGAAACTGGCTGTTTATTCAGCCACCAATGGTTTGCTGAGTGAAAAGCAGCTTGAATGGATAACTGAACATTTTTGCGATCTGAACATTTCATTTGACGGTCTTCCGCATATTCAGGATCATCACAGGCCGTTGCCCGACGGAAAGGGATCATTTAAATTTATCGACCGTACATTTAAATACCTTGATAAAAAGAAATTCAACTATGGGATCCGGAGCACATTCACCGAACACAATATCGATTTAATGGAAGACAGCTATGATTTCATAATCAACAATTATAATCCCAGAACAATCCATTTCGAACCCGTTTTTCAATGCGGGAGATGCAGAACCGATAAAAAATTCGAAGTAAATCTTGAGAAGTTTGCAAAGTATTTTCAGAAGATCGATGAAAAAAACAGTAACAGGAAAGTAAGATTTACTTATTCAGGATGCCGGATTGAAACACTTACTGACTCATTCTGCGGTGTGACCCGTGATGGATTTTCAATTACTCCGGATGGTTATATAACTGCCTGCTTTGAAACAACATCAGTTGAAGATCCGAAATCAAAATTTTTCTTTTACGGGAAGATCCGTGAGAACGGACAAATAGAAATTTACGAAGATATAAGGAATTACCTGCACAGCCTGACTGTAACCAACCTGAGTTATTGCAAAGATTGCTTCGCGAAATGGCATTGCGCGGGAGATTGTATTGCCAAACTGGGTCATGATGATCATACCGGCGAGAGAGGACATGAACGTTGTTTATTGAACCGGCAGATGGTTAAAGACAAGCTGATCAGCATTCTTGATGCACACGGAAAATAATTATATCAAATAACATTTTAAGTATGGCCAGGACCAGACGACCTAAAGACAGGTTAAAAGCAACAAAAGACTTTCAGATTACTAATCCTGAAATTCAGGATACGGTAAAACTGAAGATCCCGGATAAGGAGGTGCATATTATGCAACCGGGAGAAAAACCACCTGACGGAGGAGGAGGAAGTACAGGAGGCACATGTTCCTGCCATTCTGTATGTACTTGTGTCCCTGTAAGTTCATGTACATGCAATATGGTTTGCACCTGCGATACTGTCTGCAGCACCGATTTGTGTTCATGTCATTCTTATTCAGATTGTACGACGTATAACTGTACATGTGTACCGGTGTGTTCATGTGTGTCAGATTGTTCTTGTGAATCAACCTGCTCGACCTGCACAACAGGAGGGCATTATTGGTATCCATGTTGATTTTTATAATGAATGTTTAGCTTCATATTAAAGGGCAATGACAATTAAAAGTACCATATTAAGCCTTATACTTCTCCTCATTCATATTTCTTTTTATGCACAGGTACCTGGCACAAAAAAGTGGGAGTTCTCAACCGCGGATGCTATTACTTCTTCACCGGCTATTGGAACAGACGGGACAATTTATTTCGGATCGTATGATGGTAAGTTATACGCATTAAAACCTGACGGTACAAAGAAATGGGAGTATTTAACCAATTCTTTTAACTCATCACCGGCTATTGGTCCGGATGGGACAATTTATATCGGATCTGCTGATAATAAACTTTATGCAATAAAATCCGATGGCTCGAAAAAGTGGGAATTCGTGACAGGCGGGGCTATCACTTCTTCGCCCGCTGTTGGATTAGATGGAGCAATATATTTTGGTTCAGCAGATTATAAAATTTATGCAATCAATCCCGATGGCACACTAAGATGGGAATTTTCAACCTCTAATTCTATTAGCTCATCACCTTCAATCGGATTGGATGGAACAATATATATTGGCTCCGATGATAATAAACTTCGGGCAATTAATACCGACGGAACATTAAAATGGCTGTTCGATACCGGTATTTATGTTGATTCATCTCCATCTGTTGGAAAAGACGGAATTATTTATATTGGCTTAGCCACTAAGATGCTTTATGCAATAAATCCTGAGGGAACGAAAAATTGGGATTTCACAACAACTGGCAATATTTATACATCTCCTGTTATTGATTTTAAAGGAATAATATATGTGGGATCAAATGATAATAAACTATATGCCGTAAATACCGATGGAACAAAGAAATGGGAGTATGTAGCCGGCGGTATAATTTATTCGACCCCGGCAATCGGAGCTGACGGAACTGTTTTTTTTGGTTCTAATGATGCAAAGCTTTATGCCATAAATACCGATGGAACAAAGAAATGGGAGTATGTAGCCGGTGGTAATATAACTTCATCTCCGGCAATAGGAACAGATGGAACAATTTACTTTGGGACGCAGGATAAGAAGCTTTATGCTGTTTATTCTGACTGCGGAGGCTTGGCTTCGGGTATCTGGCCCAAATTCAGAAAGAACTATCTGAATAATGGAAACTGTTCGACAGGTATATATCCCGACAATCATTTTTTTGCATTCTTATCGGATTCAGAAACAGAATCAATCGAACCAAAATTTAATAAGCTCCACGGCATGAATCTCAGAATAAACAGCATAGTATTCAGCAATCCGATCTTTAAAAATGCACTATCAATGCCATTTATTACTAATCCCTACAGCACAGACTTTAAAATGCCCTTCACTTTATCGGCAAAAAAAACAGGATTATATACGTCTTATTATAATATAGATTATAATATCAACAATTATAATTATACTTATTATGACAGCATTGAGGTCGCAGTGATCAAAGACGAAAATTCAGAGATCAGTATTGTCGGTAAACGGGCAATCGATTCTTATTATACTTCGCTGGATTCAAACCTGATCGCGGTTTACAATAATCTGGGAGTTATTTACAGACAGGTAGGGGAATATAATAAAGCAGAGGAACAATTTAATAACGCTGTTAACCTTGCTCTAAACAATTTTTATGGATTTACCGGGATAAAAATGAACCAGGGCGTTGTAAAGTCTGACAAACTGAACAGTACAAATGCAATGAGTATTTACAGCAATGCGCTTGGAGATCTTACAGCGGCTGATTCTTCTGTTTTAACTCCCCAGCTATATTATAATCAGGCATGGGAACATTACAGATTAAAAGCTTTTTCCGATTCAAAAGCCAAAGCCCTGCTGACAATAAATCATAAGAAAACCAATAGTTTCCTCAGAGCGAAAGCCTGGGTACTTCTGGGGGCTGATGATGCTGCATTAAAAGATACCCTGGCTGCAATATCAGGCTTTCAGAATGCAATAGATATCGATCCTTCTTCATGTATTGCCGAAATAGCCAGGGAAAATATCCGCTTATTAACCACCACTGATATATTCCCCGTCCGGAGTGATTCATTCATTATTTACCCGAATCCCAGCAGCGGAGATTTTCAGATCCTGCTCAGGGATAATGGTACATGGCCAATTATGATCAGAATTTATAACCAGACAGGGATCATGGTTCATGAGAAAGAATACTATGGTCCACAAAATGTGATAAGAATTCAACTGCCCGGCATTCCCAAAGGAATATATTTCATTGAGAAAGAGTCCGGTGGAAGAAAAACACTTAACAAAATAGTGATCATATAAACATGATCTTCAATCCTGCCGGGAAACTAAGGCGTTGTAATAAATTATTCCCCCGGATGATATCCTGTAAGAAAATTATGTAGATTTATATGTTATTAAAATCCGGAAAAACCTGACACAAGCGTTTATTCTATCATTTTAACCTGCGTATCAATAAATATATCTGATGAAAAAGGTAATTCATTTTATATTTATTATTCTGATATTCCTCAGCGGATGCGTTTCGGTAAACAGATTGCTGGAACAAAAAAACTATGGAAAAGCCCTCAATTATTGTTCAAAACAGCAGGCTCCAAAACAGGCTCTTTGTTACAAGGAACTGGCAGAGTATTTTTTCTCCCTGAAGGATTATGAGCGTGCCTATATTTGCTTTGAGAAAGCCGGAAGCGGTGAGGAAGGAGCCGGGCGGATAGCTAATGTTTTACTCGCTGACAAAAACTTCCCCGCCAATAACCAGACCGTATATCAGTATTTTGAAAAAGCAGGAATGGCTCAGCCGGGAGCAAAGGAAATGGCAGCAATAATTCTGGGAAAATACTCCAATCCGGAACTTGCCTATGATTATTACCAAAAAGCAGGAATGGCCCGGGAAGGAGCCAGAGAAGTAGCTGATTTCTTACTGAATGCCGGTGTTTTAAATAAGAAACCCCAGGATCTGAAAAGCCATCTTGATCAAATCTTTAAATATTTCGAACTGGGCGAAACGGCTGATGAAGGAGCAAGAAAATTAGGTTCCCTGCTGCTCAATAACAATATCTCGTTAAAAGATGAACAGGGAAGCGATAATATGCCTGAAATTATCTTTAAATATTACGAGAAAGCAGGAATAGCCGCGGAGGGAGCTTCCCTGATTGCACAAAGACTGATGAACACGGATAAGTTTTCCGCTGCCCTCAGATATTTTGAAAAATCCGGAAATTCTGAAAATGTTGCTGAACAGATAGGTAACAAACTGATGGAAAAGAAATTCTTTGAAAGTGCAATGAAATATTACATGATAGCCGGAAAAACAGACCAGGTGGAAATTTGTAAATCCAATATTTACTTTAACCTCAACAAATTATCTGACGGCAGTACCATATGTAATGGTATACCTGTAAAAAACGGTCTCTTTTTATCAGATCAGTTTGTTGTTATGAACACCCGTAACGGAGAAATCGGAATCAGAAATCTGTATTCCGGCGGAATGAATGTTATAAGTGTAAATGAAACGAACGAGTGTAAAGATTTCCGTCTGATCAATGATGATATTGATTTGTTGTTTATTACAGAAAATACTCTTAACCAGATAAATATTATAGATGGTGTAAAAAAGATATTCCTCCTTAAACACAGTCTCCCGGTCAGCTCATTTACCATAGTCCCGGAATACAGGAATTTTTTTACCGGAAGCTGGGATGAAACAATTAATTATTCGGGTATGGAATCATTGAAAATTATCCAGTCGCTTAAAGGCCATAAGGCAGGAATAACATCATTAACCTGCTCTGATAATGGAGATATATTTGCTTCAGGAAGCTGGGACAGTACTGCTGTAATATGGGATATCAGATCAGGAAAGGAAAAATTCATATGTAACCATGGTTCATCTGTCACTCAGATTTCTCTTTCGGGTGATGGAAAATACCTTGTGTCCTGTGCAAAAGACAAACTAATAAAACTCTGGAATACAGCAACAGGTGAACTCATTAATACTCTCCGGGGCCATAATTCGTATGTTAATTCTGTTGCTGTAAGCCCTGACAACAGATGGATCATTTCAGGAGATATGGACGGAGTAATAAAAATATGGGATTTGCGAACACGGAATTTGGTGAAAAGTATACAGGCATATAATACATCAGTGACAGATATAAGTATTTCTCCCAACTCCGGGTATTTTGTTACATGCGGGCTTGATTTCCGGATTAAATTCTGGTGGCTGGAAAACAAAAGCACTTTTCTGTCACAATTTGCCAGGTGAGTATGTTGTGTTTTTAAGCCTGCTTCAATAAGAATGCTCTTTTATTTGTAATCACTTCTGAAGATTCCTGAATATGAAAGGTAATAATAAACAACCTGATATGAAACCGAAAAAGCAGGGAAGGAAAAACGAGCCTTCTGTGTATTCTGTTGAAAAATGCGGTAAAGGTTTTAAATTCTCGAGGCGTAGTTTTTTTGGAGCGTTTACAGGTACGGCAGCTGTTTTATCATCAAATGCCGGTACTGATAAAATAAAATTTACGGGATCAGACAATAAATTCAGAGCTCATTCAGATTATGTGAACTTTGCATATTTCAGTCCGGATGGGAAATCGCTGATTTCCGGCGGTGATGACGCCCTGGTTAAGCTTTGGGCGGTAAATGACGGCAGGATCATCAGGAGATTCAAAGATTACAGTGATGATGTAAAGAATGCTGCTTTCAGCCCCGATGGTAAATACTTTGCAACCTGCTGTGATGACAATTTCATAAGGATCTATTCAGCTACCATCCTTGATCTGGTAAAAAATCTTAAAGAACCTCAAAATTTAATAAGGTACCTTCATTTCAGTCCGGATGGTAAAACACTATTTTCTTGTGGCGATGACAAATTAATAAGGATATATTCAGTTCCGGAAGGTCAGCTGATAAAAACTGTTCCCGGCCACTCTGAAACCATTAATTATCTTGCCTTCAACCAATACGGGAACGTTCTGGGATCGGTAAGCGATGACCTTACTTTGAGATTATGGCAGATTCCCGAAGGCAATACATTAAAGGTTTTTACGAACAAAACAGCAGTTAAATGCATTGCTATCAGCCCTGATAATGATCTGATTGCATCAGGTTGCAGTGACGGATCCATCAATCTTACATCATATTCACAGCTTAAACAACTTAAAACCACTCCCGGACATTCCGGTCCGGTCAGATCTCTTGCTTTCAGTCCGGATGGAAAAACCCTTGCATCCGGAGGTGACGACAAAACAATAAGGCTTTGGTCAATGCCTGATCTAAAGATCAGTAATAGACTGACTTATCACATCGATGCTGTCAATAGTGTAACATTCAGTCCGGATGGTAAATTATTGGTAACTGCCAGCAGAGATAAGACAATAAGACTGCATTTAATGCCTAAATGTCAAACAGTATGGTGTTTGTATGATCCTGATAATGTTAACTCCGGCACCGATGCTCTTACATACAAGGAGATGGGAAGCGGAGTAATCACAGTACCCTGCGGGACACCGATACCTCCGGGTGCAACATGTATATGTGACTGTATAGCAACTTCATCCAGCTACCATGGAAAAGAAACGGTATGTATCTGTAATACCATTACAGTTGCAGCCGGTACCCCCCTGCCACCGGGTGCTGTTTGCGTATGCAATACGGTTGCGGTGGGTAATTATGTACCGCAAGGTCATTCCAGAACATATAGCGGATCAGTATGTTCCTGCAATACTGTCTGCACCTGTGATACGGTTTGTACCTGCCAGGGCGTCGGAAGCCATTACTGGTATCCATGCTGATCAATATGAATGCCCGGCGCTACAAACCAGACAAACCGGAACATTTCAGGGATGCGATCTGCCAGACAGAAAATCCTCACGCCAACTCCTGGAAAGAGTATATTTATACGATACCATACAATGGAAAATATATTGTCTATCAGCCATTGAAGAAACTGGCATTCATTGCCAACAAAAGTATGGTCAGTTTTTCAGAGGATATTTTGAAAAGCGAGAATAATATATCAGATTATGAAAACAGCGATGCTTTCAGATTCCTGAATTCGACCGGTTTCTTTCATCCGGTTGATGTCCCGGGTGATATCAGGATAAATCGTGGGAATTTTAAGCCTTCAATAGCGGTTCTGCTGCTTACGACCTCTTGTAATTTCTGCTGTACATATTGTTATGCATCAGCCGGTACCGGTAAAGGAAACATAATGCCTCTCCGGACAGGCTATGCCGCAATTGATCTGGTTTCCAATAACGCAAAAAATGAGGGGGCGGAATATTTCACACTTAATTTTCATGGCGGAGGTGAGCCGACACAGTCGTGGACAAGTTTATGTGAACTCGTCAACTATGCCCGCTCGAAGGCTCTTCCTGCCAGGATCAGTATTTCCACAAATGGCTATCTGAGCAAAGAAAAACTTCGCTGGGTGCTCTGCAATATTGATGAAATAAGTCTTTCCTGCGACGGAACGGCTGATATTCAAAATCTGCAGCGACCACTGAGATCGGGAGGTAAAACATACGACAGAGTATTTGAAACGATCAAAGCGCTGGATAACAACAGGAAACCTTTTGGAATACGGCTTACTGTAACTGAATCAGGAACAGACTCTCTCCCTGACAGTATATCATTCTTCTGTGAGGAAACAGGTTGTAAAAGTTTCCAGGCAGAACCGGCTTTTGACCACGGAAGGGCAAAAAAGAACGGCACTGCCCTGATCAATCAGAAAAGGTTTGCCAGATCATTTCTTGATGCATACGATGTTGCAGTTAGCCATAACCGATATTTATTCTATTCCGGGGCACGTCCTGAAATCCTGACCTCAAACTTTTGCCAGGCTCCTTTTAATGCACTGGTTGTCAGCAGTGAAGGTTTACTTACAACGTGTTATGAAGTTTTTGATCCTGCACATGAACTGGGTGACCTGTTTTTTATCGGATCACTCAATCCGGACACAGGCATTAAAATAATTAAATCAAAACACCAACTTTTGCTTTCCAGGATTGAAGAAAGGCGTAAATTATGCAGGGGATGCTTCTGCTACTGGCATTGTGCGGGTGACTGCCCGGCAAAAACCATTTCATCATCCGGTGACGGACATTTATATACCGGCATAAGATGCAATATCAACCGGGAAATAACTAAGGAATTATTGTTAAGATATATATATGAATCAGGCGGAATCTGGATGGGTAATAATGCAGAGCAATCAAGTCTTAAATCAGCTTTAATAATTAAATGAATAATCAGGTCCCGGGAAGACGGAAGTTCTTCAGCTCTCTTGCAGGATGGATCGCATCATTTGCTGATGAAATGAGAGGTATCCCGCAAATGGAACTCAAAAACCTTAATAAAGTGCCGGATAAAATTATCAGGGAAATGATACCCGTTTTTGTTAAAGACGGCACATTCAAAATTGAAGCAGAAAAACTTATGAAATACGATAAAAGATCCGGAGAATATTCTGATTTTATAATTCCAACCAGACACCAGATGTTCATAATCAGATCTTTCAACGGGATCAGCACAATCGCTGATATTTCCACAAAGTATGCCGAGAAATACAAACTGGAAAAGGAAGATGCTTTCCGGAAAGTCAAATCTTTATTTATTGATCTGGCCGGAATCAAGGTTTGCCACCCGAGAGATGTACACTATGAGCAGGATCCGTTAATTGAAGATAATCCGAAGGAGGGTTTATGATCAGGAAATGAGCGGTGAGTGGTGAGCGATGAGCGATGAGTGGTGAGCGATGAGTGGTGAGAGATGAGCGGTGAGTTTTAGAAAATTTCTTCGTTTAAGCAAAAAAATCAGCGATTTCCTTCATAAGTGCTGAAATTTTTATTCCGTTGGGACATTTTTCCTCACATAATCCGCAACTGATGCAGCAATCAGCTGTAACATCAAGTAACCGGTAATCCCTGAAATAATGTTTAGCACCTCTTATTATATTATATCTGTTCCAAATATCAATTATGCCTGGGATATCGATTCCCTGAGGACAGGGCAGGCAATATTCACATCTGGTGCAATAAACAAGTTTTTTATTTCTTTCGCTGGTAATTATCCTGTCGATTAAATCTCTTTCCTCTTTTGAATAATGAGGTATTGCAGCGGTTTTAATATTCTTGTCAATTTCTTCAATGGTTTGCATTCCTGAAAGAGTACAATGTACATAGGGATTGCTGTACACATATTTCAATGCAATTGTAGCAGGATCATAGTGAAAGATACTTTGCAATTCATTAATATACAAATTATCAGTTGTAAGCATTCCCCCTGCAAGAGGATTCATTATTATGACTCCATAACCTTTTTCACAGGCATATTTGATAGTATCTTCATACGTCCGGTTCAACAGATTATAGGATAAAATCACGGAATCAAATAATTCCGTGTCAATTAATTTTCTGACATTAACAGGTGTATCGTGACTGCTGAATCCGAGGTATCTGATCAATCCCTCTTTTTTTGTCTTAATAATATTATCAATGTGCTGTTCACGGATAAAATAATTCTCCCATACATCATAGTCGAGATAATGAATGAAATACATGTCAAGTTCCTGAATGTCTAACTTAACCAAGGAATTTTGCAGCTGTATTGTCCAGTTCCCGTTAACAGTCTGATGGCTGGAGTTCTTGGCACAAAGGATAATGTTATTCTTCAGATTGCGGACAGCTTGTCCGAATATTGTTTCACATCTGAAATTGCAGTAAAAGGTACCGACATCAAAGAAATTTATACCACTCCTGATTGCATATTGAATAAGAGAGATCGAGTTTGTTACATTTATCTGATCCTTAAAAGGCAATCTCATTGTTCCAAAACCAAGCGGAGAAATCAGCAGGTCTGTATTTCCCAGTTTTCTATACTCCATTGGCCATTAATTCTTCTACCATTTTATTTATAAACCATGAACCGTTACCTGTGAGACGGTATTCTCCATTTACTTCCCGGATAAGATTGCACTCCCGCCACCTGTCAATAAGTTCCTTGATTCTATATTCAGTTATGGAACTTACCGGAATATTTGCCCCCATTAATCTGGCTTTTAAGGGTCGAAGCTTTAATTCCCTTTCTGACAAATGACCTCCTCCGGGCAGAGGTTTATTATTTGTCTTATTTCCAGCCATGTATTTATTTATCTGTTCATTAGCATAATAATAATCATGGAAAAATCCATCCGCGGTGGGGCCTAAAGCCAGAAGATCCTCTCCCCTGCAGACATGATTATAATAAAGGTTCTTATCTTCCTTTCTTGCATAATGGACAAAATGGTTTTTATTATATCCGTTCAGAAGCAGGAATTTGTCTGCAATATTAAATAGGAGATAATCATGAAGTATATCTCTTTCAAATCCGCTGATCTTCCTGAAGAATTTTATGTTTTTCTCAGTAATATTAAGGTGATACAGAGAAAAACCATGAATTCCGCATAAAAGAAGCTGTTCCAGTGTATTTATCAGACAACCGGGTGTTTGAAAAGGCAGCCCGCAAATTACATCGACTGAAACTATAAAACCAATATTGAGAGCTGTTTCCAGTTTTCTCAGAACATCAACAGCTGTCTCCTTCCTGCCTATTTGTTTTCTGATCTGATCATTTAAAGTCTGAACGCCGACATGTAATCGTTTGAATCCGAGACTATACAATTCATTAAGATGTTTTGCTGACAGCAGACTGCTTGTCGATTCCAGTGCAAATTCTGTTGTATCAACTATTTTTAATTCACCTTTTATACAATTCACAATTTTCTGAAGGTCCGTATCCGGAAGATAATCAGGTGTGCCACCTCCAAAATGAACAGTTGTGATTTGTTTTTCCGGAAGAAGTGAATGACTGGCCCAGAATCTTATTTCTGAAAGCAACCTTTTCGTGAAAACTTCAGATCTTTCTTTGATTTTAACCGGGACCGATGTTGATAAACAATCACAAAAACCACATTTCCTGTCACAGAACGGGACATGCACATAAACTGAAATATGATCTGAACAATGGGTATTGATTTTTTTTATTAGTATGTCCCGGCATGATGCTCCTTTATTTTCGAATCCCTTTTCTTTCCATTCAGGTGAGGGCATATTTCTCCCGGAAGAATGATAATCGTGTGGTATTTTTTTCCAATCCTCCATTATCCGGACCGGATCAATACCGACTGGAATGTATTTGTTCTGTTGCTTAATAAGCTGTTCCAGCTTTTCAGTCTGTTCCGGTATCTCTTTGTTTAAAATTATCGGACCTTCCTTTCTTTGAGGGGTAAAACTTTTATCCCAAAAATCCTTGCAGTAACTGCAGTTCATACAATTATGATCACAGAATAATGTATGTTCAAAGAAATACCTGCTGATGTGTATCGGTTCAGAAGGAGAAGCCGGACCTCCGCCTATTTCATCAGGCATCTTATCAATTCTGTTCAGATAAGCTGAAAGAACGGATTTGTATTTCTGCGGATCTCTCAGGGTAACTCTTCCCGCAAGTTTAAGTTCGTCAAACAAATCATTATAAAAACCGAGGAATTGCGGCAATATCCAGCCTCCTGTAAGACGAAGCCAGGGTTTCAGCGAAAGCATATCATGACATAATGATTCCGGATATCCGATCCCCGGGGATCCCATTTCATAAAAATGCTGTGTACGGTATATGCAACCTGGCAAACAGGATTCATTGACAATTAAACGGATCTTTCCCCTGAATCCTTCCCGTATTTTTTTCAAAGCATCAATATTCCGGAGTATTCTTCCTGACGGGACTATCTTGTCAAACAATCCGTCAATCATTAACAATTGTGCTGGTTCATGGATATCCATAAGGACAGAAGCGGTCAATGCAATTCCCGGAAATTCTTTCCTTATCATTTTTGCCAGAGAAGCATTTGCCAGTGTAATGTCATTTATCTCATAAGAATGAATCAGTTTTTCTGTATCTTTTAAAATCTTGATACCAATGTTTTCTATTTTATCCGGGAGCACTACCGGATTTATAATTAATGATTTATTGATATTGCTGACTTTCAGAAATGATGAAAGATACCTGTCTGATTGCGGAGGTCGCCCCGATCCGGTCAGAGTTCCGGGAAGCGGAAAATAAACAGACTGGATTCTTTCTCCATAATCCGCTTCGATTGCTTCCCAGAATTCCGGAGGCTGATCAATATAAGGAATAACCCACTTTTCAGAAGGTTTTTGCTCATCCTGTTTTGCTATGTTTTTGGTCACAGGAATTTTTACGCTATTATTCTTTACATCATTATTCGCTGAATTCAGATTGGTCCTTCCGGAATCCCTGCTGATAAAACGATTGATCACATGAGCCCTGCATCCCCCTGCACATTCCTTTTTCAGAAAGTATTCACATTTTATACAAAATGGATATATACCTGTTGATTCGAAAGGCTTTAATCTATTTACGAATATTCTCCTGATACCCATTGCATCTGAGTAATCTTTCAGCTTTTCTTTACCTGTTGTTGCCAGAGGAAAACATGAAATGGTATATCCATCCGGTAAAATATCAATAACCGGATTACATCTTGTCCCTATTTCACCATAATTTTCTTTTATAAAACTGTATGCTTCCTCCGAAAACATACATGGAACAAATCCACAATCAAAACTGATCCTGATATTTTGTTCATGAGCTTTATACAGCAGTTTCTCCAGTTTGTACCCGGTCTGCTGATAAAATTTAGGCTGCAGATATTCATTGACAGGCGGAGTTGTCGGATGTGCCAGCCCTATCCTTATTTCCGGGATCAGATTATTTTTCTCTACGACTGAGATCAGGAAGCCAGGATCTTGTTTACGGGAATATATATTAAATCCGATCCCTGCTTTTAGTCCTAATTTGACAAGTGTTTTGTCCTGGAGTGAATATATTGCCGGATTGATTACCGGATCAACAATGTTTATGATGAATCTGATGCGGTCGGACTGCAAAAGGTTGATTTCAGAAAGGATTTCTTTCTTCATCAATCCATTGGAAAATACACGTATCTTAAATCCATTCTCCAGACCCTTCCTTATAATTGACAGAAATTCCGGATGCAGTGATGGCTCTCCCCCGAGCAAACGCAATTCATCAATACCCGATTTTTTCAGGAATTTCATTGTACCGTTAAGAGAAGATAGCTGCATTTCGCTTTCCCCGGGAATAAACCATTTTTTGGTTCCCCGGGCGAAGCAATATTCACAATTCAGGTTACAGCCGGTGGTTATTATGAGATTGGCCATACTATTGTATTAATCCATCTTCAAGCCATTTATGGATATTGTTTTCAACCAGATTTTTCACATATGTTCTGTTTTTTCCTGTAACAGCAGACATTATTGAAATGATCCGGTCTATCGGGTATTTCTGCTGAAGCAAATCCCATAACGCAGCCCCGGGATACGGGATAGTAATCATTTTATCGGTATCCTTATTAAGAACCTTTACACAGTTTATTTCTGCTGTCCATTCTGTATGATCTCCTGGTATGTAACTATTTCTTTTATCCATACATTTTCCAGTCTTGCAGTTTGTCACTTTTAAGCTTAGCGAAATTTATAAGTTTTCGATCATCAACAAGAAATTTCCCGAGTATTTCCTTTTGATTCAGACTTCTCAATATCTTTATTATACCCAGGATCCTTGTCTGAATACAATAATTATCATATTTTAATGATGATCCGGGATATGTTACATCCACATGACATCCTCCTGCACAGATCCAACGGCAGAAACAGGAAGTACAACGAGGTTTTTCCTTAACCATTTCCCTTAAATACATGATCCTTTCCTGTGAAATCTGTATTTTGCCGTCTTTCAGTTCACCAACAGATAAATTCATACCCCTGCTTTTCCACCGCTGTGGGAATAAATAACAGCTACAAATTGTTCCCTCAGGTGAGACAATAACAGTATCTTTACCCACAGGGCAGGAAGAATATTGCGGTTGATCAGATACAATTGCCGAATTAACCAGTTCAACGCCATATTTTTCCGCAACTGACAGGGACTTATCGAATTGTACCGCAAAACGACAGGGGTCAGGTTCAAACACGTTCATTCTGTCAGATCGTTTATTTGACTTCAGATTTTCAAAGTTGATTGTGGAAGGATTAAAAGTATTACAAAACCATTCGGTGATCTCAGGCATTATATTCAAGTTCGCTGTACTGATACAAGCCCTGAGACAGAGTTGAGAATCAGATTGGGCCACTCTTTCGGCAAATCTGACTGCCGATTTAAAACTGTTGCCCGGATGTCTCATGGGACGCTGTAAATTATGAATTTCCTCAGGCCCGTCGAGAGACAGTACTACTGCGTTGAAATGCTCAGTAACAAAGCGTGTGATCTCATCTGAAACCAATCCATTAGTGGAAACCTCAAAAAATGGAATTAATCCTTTCTTATCTGCTGCCATTTTTGCATAATGTACCGCAACATTAATGACATCCGGAGCAAATAAAGGCTCTCCTCCAAAAAAATGAATCTCCAGCTTTTCTTTCCTTAGTTCTTTCATCCTTCCGGCCATCCAGTCAATAGCAGCTATCCCGGTATGATAATCCATTGTTTTATTATCCCTCCTTCCGGCATCAAAATCACAATAGATGCAATCACCATTACAGGCACGTGTTGGTATTATGCCCAGGAAATAAGGATCCGGAATATCTGCTGTATCTTCCGGATAATGAGGAGGAGTTTCGGAAATGCGTTTTAACAGATATCCAAGGGCTTTTTGTTTATCATAATCAGTATTATTCACGAACAATATGTCATAAAGATATTGCACTGTAATCTTATCACAGATTGCAGAAATCCCTCTTAAGGGTGAATAAATAATAAAGTATTTGTCTATGGGCAGAACATAAATATCATCAAACTGACCAGCGCTTCGTTGTATTTTTTTGACTATACTTCCCATAATAAAGAACATAATAGAAATGACACAAGCGCTTTATATGGACTCGGAAGAAATATTCTGAAAAAAATCTGCAAATTCCGATTTACTGTAAAACTTATTTAAATATCCTGAATACTCCAGAACCGAAGCAAGTCCCAGCCATCTTTCCCTGAGGCAATCGGGCCGGGCAGCAATACTGTATTGATAATTGAAAGGGCATAGATCCGGACATCCGTGTGAACAATGGAACTGATTGAAACATGCTGAACATACTGCCGGATCTTCACCATATTTTCTTACTATAATATTTACTTTGTCCTGATCAAGTTCAAGTCGTTTCTCCCCGGAATTATATTTTCCGTAAAAAAACAACTCATTCTGCCGGCCATATTTATGAGTATGATAATAACAGTTTGTTATATATCCGTCCGGAGTTAATGTAAGGTTATCCTGAAGCATCATGCAGAATCTGTTATGGTATTCACTTAATCTTGCCCCGGAAAAAGATATATCCATACCATTCTCCACTCCATAAGAACGGGCCTTTAGAAAAAAATAAACAAACCTGACCGGATCAGGAATTACTTCAGTCAGTAAAGTGTGATCCCTGTTTTGAAAAACAGGATAAAACTCAACAATTTTTACTCCGGAATTCCTGAAATACCCGGTTATTTCTTCCATTCTTTCAACAGATCTGCTTGTTACAGTACACCTGACTCTGAAGACTCCATAGTTTCTCTTTAATTCCGAGAATATTCCTGCACTTCTTTCAACACTTTGAGATGTTGGACGACCTGATCTGTCTTTCCGGAAAGCATCATGGATCTCCGCAGGACCATCCCAGGAAAGAGTGATCCCGTAGAAATTCCCGGCGGCCCATCTGGCAGTACTTTCAGCTATTACACCGTTGGTCGTACAAAATGGAAGAAAATCAATTTTATTCCTGTCTGCCACTGATTTACAGATATTGAGATAATTCTGAATTTCTGAGAGATGTAATAATGGCTCATTGCCCCCATGAAAACCGGCAATAAATGGCAGACTCCTTTCCTTACAATTTTTAACTGTTGCTTCTGCTCCGGCTTCAACTACAGCCGGATCAATAAATTCCTGACAATAGTTATCTTTTCCCGGTATATAACAATAGCTGCAATTCAGATTACAGCGGTGACTTGGATAAATAGTAAGACAAACGGGTTTGTAATAAGAGGATCTGAATTCTTGTTTACTCCTTCCTGCTGACAGCAAGCTGAATTTTCTTTTTTCAGGCAGAGAAAAGGTTCTTTGTCGTTCCGGATCACTAATAATCCCCTCTAAGGGGTAATAAATTAATTCACCACCCGGGAAAGTGATCCTGTACCTGTGACCGTCTTTGTTTGTTTTCACCATCAGATTTTTGTGAAATTTAATACTTTGGGCCGGTCATATATTGACATCCCTGGTAATAATGTAAGCAGAAAAGCTTTGCTCCTGTCTTTTATATATTTATCAGGATGAGTCAGACATGATTTTTCAATAAGCTTATAATTTTTTAATGCCTCATTAAGATTTTGCGATGGTCCTTTATGAACATAAACAGTCTGAAGGAATCCATCATCCGTTAATTTCTCATGATTCTCTTTCAATAAATATCCCATTGTAAGTCTTCTGCCCAGCATCTGATTTTCCTTCTTATGCAATGAGCAGTTATTCACATTCATTTTATAAGCATTCTCACGGCAGAATTTTTTTATCCTGGAAGTATTTGACAGGCTATCCTGATGATATTCCATTTTTATTTCGTAGTTCATCAGAAAACTACCTTTTGGAGAATTTTTTGAATCCGGATCACCGGGTACAAGAATATACTCATGCAGATTCAAGTAATCAACGCCTCTTTCTTCCAATGCAGGAAGCACTTCCATCAGTTTTTCAAAATCCCCGGGTATGGAAGGGATTTCCACTGCCACGTAATCAAATATCTCAGCAGCAAATGAAATAGTCTCTAAAACCGATTCATCTTTATAACCAGTGGCTGCAATGTTGAATCTTAGTTCATTCAGGCCGTATTTCTTCAATTCTTCCAGCTGTTCTTTTTTAATATTTATCCCATTTGTATATGCCCAGTAATAAAGCTCCGGTTTATTTATTTTAAAGAAATTCAGCCATTCTAACATCCGGTCGTATACAAGGAAGCACTCCCCTCCTGAAAAACTTATTCCCTGAAATTGAATCCGTTCAAGATAATTTAAAATTATGTTTGGATCGCTCCCGAAGGAAGTCTGAATGAAATCCCTGTTTCTGAAGGGTGACGGACAAAACGTACAGGATGAATTACATAAGTATGTCAGGAAAATACATAACCACCTTCCATTCTGACAGGCTTTACATCCCCTGGAATAATTGTCGGTGAATTTCATCCT
>CAYQZL010000040.1:15903-30237 GCA_964421975.1 uncultured Rikenellaceae bacterium | reverse complement strand
CTGAAACATAATCCGGCAGCTATTGAGATGATAGATGATTTTATCCTGGAATGTACAAAGGATAATATAGAACAGAGTAAAAACAGGTTTTTCATCAAAGGAAATCCCAAAATCATCCTTCTTATAGAATTGCTGAGAAATACGGAAAAAGAAGTTGCCAGGTGTGCTTCTGAAATAACAAAGGACCTTAAAACTGCCGGCTACGGATATCATTTCCCTCTATATACAGATGACAGGGACATACAACGGGTATGGGACCTCAGAAAAGCCGGTCTCGGTGTTCTTCTGATAATCCCGGGAGAAAAACGAAGTGTTCAGGTCATCGAAGATACTGCTGTGCTTCCGGAATATTTCCCTGATTATATAGAAGAATTTCAGCAGATACTAAAAAAATATAATCTTAATTGCTCATACTATGCACATATAGCTACAGGAGAGCTCCACCTGAGCCCTCTTCTTGACCTTAAGGATCCTGCCGATGTCGAAATATATCGCAATCTGGGAAGGGAAGTGGCTCAGCTTGTTAAGAAATACAGAGGATCTCTTAGCGGTGAACATGGAGATGGAAGACTGAGAGGTGAATTCATTCCATTGATGCTTGGAGATTATATTTACAATATCCTCAGGAAACTCAAAAGGACATGGGATCCTGAGAATATTTTCAATCCGGGTAAGATCATTGACTCCCCGCCGATGCATACAAGCCTGAGATACCGGACAGGAGAGCCTGTCCAACCTCTCGATACGACATTCATTTTTCCCGATAAAGGTACGATACTGAGTGCAGCGGAAAAGTGCAGCGGTTCAGGTGATTGCCGTAAAAGTGTACTGATCGGCGGAACAATGTGTCCTACTTTCATGGTAACCCGGGATGAAGATAAATCCACACGGGGAAGAGCAAATATTCTCAGGGAGTATCTTACACGCTCCACTAAGAAACATCCTTATAATCATAAAGAGATCTATAAGGTTATGGATCTCTGCCTCTCCTGCAAAGCCTGCAAATCGGAATGTCCTTCAAATGTCGATATGGCCAAATTAAAGGCAGAATTCCTTAACCATTATTACAGGCTCCACGGAATTCCGTTAAGGACATTACTTATTGGCTGGTTACCAAGAATAAACAGATTCGGCCATGCAATCTGGCCTCTGATCAATCTGATCACAAGACAGACCTTCTTTAAAAGAATGATAGGCTTTGCTGGAGACAGGACCATTCCGGCACTTTCCAAGATAACACTCAGAACATGGGCGGATAAGTGCCAGAGCAGTTCACAGAATATGAAAGACCCTCTGGGGAAAGTATACCTTTTCGCCGATGAATTTACAAACTATAACGAAAGTGATATTGGAATAAAGGCAATTATACTTCTCGAGAACCTTGGATATCAGGTTGAAATACCTTCACATATCGAAAGCGGCAGGACATTCTTATCAAAAGGAATGCTGAAGAATGCCAGAAAGATCGCTGAAAAGAATGTAATGATGCTTAAGGATATAATATCTGAAAACACACCACTTCTTGGTATAGAACCATCAGCAATCCTGACATTCAGGGATGAATACCCTGATCTTGTTAATGATAATCTGCGGGATGCCGCAGTGAAACTTGGTAAAAATGCAGTAATGATCGAGGAATATATCTGCAGGGAATTAGATAAAGGAAATATCTCTTCAGATCAGTTTACACAGGAACCTGCATCGGTTAAACTGCATGGTCATTGCCAGCAAAAATCAATCACATCCACTTCCTTTACAAAGAAAATGCTTTCCATTCCTGAAAACTTTTCTGTTGAAGAGATACCAAGCGGATGCTGTGGCATGGCTGGGTCTTTCGGATATGAAAAAGAACATCATGACCTTAGTATGAAAATTGGCGAAATGGTTCTTTTCCCGGCTGTCAGAAATGCATTGGAAGATACAATAATTGCAGCACCCGGAACATCATGCAGATGCCAGATCCTCGACGGAACCGGGAAAAAAGCTCTCCATCCGGTTGAAATAATGTATGATGCATTGATGAGATAAGGTTAAGGTTAAGGTTGAGGTTGAGGTTGAGGTTAAGGGGCTCAGGGCTATAGTCGTCAACCAGGTAGGAATATTTTTAACGAAAACTACTATAATTATCTGGTATATGCATAAATAAGTTTCCCCTCCTTTTAAAGGAGGGGTGGCCAGACTACGAAATCATCTAACTGGAACACATATAGATGGTCTGGCCGGGGTGGTTAATTCAATTTTTTCTTATTACTTTAATGTTATGAAATACAAGGGTTTGACTGAGGTTGAGTTATCGTTTATGAGGCGGTCAGGAAGAGCTGAATTTTCCACAAAGCTGCCTTATATCGTTGTTCAGAATTTTCCGGCCCTGGGATTGTTAACTTCTCTCAGGTTCCTGGAATGGGTTTCGGAAAATCCGGAAGGACTTATCAGTCTTCCTACAGGAAAAACACCCGAATATTTTATTAAATGGACCATGAAATTCCTGGAAGGGTGGAACAAGCCTGAGAACCGTAAGATCATGGAGGAAAATGGTTTCGTATTCAGGAAGAAACCGATGGTGAAAGGACTTCGGTTTGTTCAGATGGATGAGTTTTATCCGATTGATCCGAAGCAACATAACAGCTTTCATGATTATGTTCTTAATTTCTACATTAAAGGATTTGGTCTTGATCCTTCAGCGGCCCTGCTTATGAATGCCGATGAAATTCAGCTGGCTGACGGGTTACATTATTCCGTGGTATTTCCCGGTAACAGGATAGATCTCTCGCTTCGCAACAGGGAAGCTGTAACACCTCTTGAAAAAATACAGCAGGAATCAGTTTTCAGGATTGATAAATGGTGTATGGAATATGAAAACCGTATCAGGGAGGCTGGAGGTATTGGATTTTTTCTGGGAGGTATCGGACCTGACGGAAGTATTGCATTCAATACAAGGGGAAGCGACCATAATTCAACGACTAGGCTTACTGCTACAAACTTCGAATCACAGGCAGCAGCAGCAGGTGATCTCGGAGGTATAGAAGTATCAAGGAACAGACTGGTTCTGACCATTGGACTGGGTACACTGACCTTTAATCCTGACTGTTCATCGATCATCTTTGCTGCCGGAGAAGCAAAAGCCCAGATTGTCAGAAATGCTCTTGAAAATGAACCGGATAACCTTTATCCGCCTACAGCTTTACGGAGACTTCAAAATGCACGTTTTTATCTGACCAGGGGGGCTGCTGTACAGCTTCATGACAGTGTTGAAAGATATTACCGGCAGGGAGAATGGAGCTTTGACAAAACCGAAAGAGCTGTCTTTGACCTGTGTCAGAAAATAGATAAATATGCTCATAACCTGGAGTTGAAAGATCTTGAAAATCACGAATATTGTTCACTTATTCCTAATCTGAGCCTCAAAGCGGTCAGGGATGTGATAGAATCAACAAGAAACAAGATTGAGAAAGGAAGGATAAAAGAGAATGACCAGACATTTCTTCATACCGGTCCGCACCATGACGATATAATGCTCGGGATTTTCCCATCTGTAGTTCCCCAGTTGAGGAATCATACCAACCGCTTTCACTTCGCTGTCCTTACTTCAGGATTTACCGCTGTTACAAATAAGATGTTGCAGAGCCTGATGGAGGAAACCCTGAGTCATATCGGACAAGGTAAGATTCAAATGCTCAGATACCCTGATTTCTTTGACAAGGGATACAGGTATAAGTTCGATAAGGATGTTAGCCATTATCTCGACAAGGTTGCTGACCGTGACGAAAAAGGAAAGCTGAGGGGCATCTGTCATAGGATCACAAGGGTTATGGTTGATGTATATAACCTGAAATCGAAGGAAGAGCTTGTACGTCAGCTTGAAAAGAATGTTGAGATTTTAAAGACCAGCTATAGCGGTGAAAAGAATCCTCCGGATATTCAAAAGCTAAAGGGAATGCTCCGGGAATTCGAGGAGGAGCTTGTATGGGCTCACTATGGAGTTAAGGTTAAAAATATTGAGCATCTGAGGCTTGGGTTTTATACCGGAGATATTTTCACATCCCAGCCGCAGAAAACGAGGGATGTAATGCCGATCCTTAAAATGTTCAGGCGTATTCAGCCTACTGTCATAAGTCTTGCCTTCGATCCCGAAGGATCAGGCCCCGATACTCATTATAAAGTCCTTCAGGCAATTGCCCAGGCATTGATCCAGTGGAAAAAGGAAAAAGACCTTTCGGGGCTGAGGATCATCGGCTACAGAAATGTCTGGTTCAGATTTCATCCTTCCGAAGCAAATGTTTTCACCCCTGTATCGCTGAATTCAATGGCAGTTCTTGACTGGTCCTTCAGGAACTGTTATATCAGTCAGGTTGATGCTTCATTTCCCAGTCCCGAACTGGATGGACCTTTCTCTGATCTGTCACGTCAGATATGGGTTGAACAATATAAAAGAGTACAGCTTATCCTTGGTAAGGATTTTTTCTATGATAATGATAGTCCTAAGATACGTGCTACCCACGGTATGATTTATTACAGGGAAATGAGTGTTGATGAATTCCTTATGCAGGCTCATGAACTTGAGAAAAGCATTGAAGGAGATTTTAGTAATTAAAATATCTCTCAGCTACTGTGTTCATTTGTATATCATATATTTTTCAGCTTTTTTCCTGAAGGCAGGAATATCTCTGTTCCAAAGATCGAGAATTGATCTTACCTGCCAGGTCTTCAGGAATTCAGTCCGGACCTTATCTGTTCCGCAAACCTTATCGAACATTTCCAGGCGTGACGGATCACATAAGCTGAATACATCCTTATCTGGCCAAAGTTTATGAGCTTCCTGAAGGAAATAAAACTGAAGGAGAGTCAAAGGAGCTATTTTTGGATCTGTAAGATGTATCTGGACGCCATGGATCATTTTTCCCTGTGATACGCTGTAATATGGTTTAAAGTGAACCGGCCGGAATTTCACTCCCGGGAGGGAAAGCGAGTTGAGGCTGGCCGTAAGCGAATCGGCATTTATCCATTCCGCTGCAAAAAGCTGGAAGGGCAGGGTGTAACCGACACCTATACTGACTGTATACAGTTCTCCCAGTATACCTGTTGCAGGATAAAACAATGGCGTCTGAGCATATGGTATGTGCGGAGATGACGGAACCCAGGGCAATCCTGTTTCTTCGAATATCATATCCCTTTTCCAGCCTTTCATATTTATTACTTCCAGCCTGCATTTAATGCCGTTCCTGAGTAAACCCTCTTCATTCAGATATCCGGCCAGTTCACCAACAGTCAGCCCATGAATGTAGGGTATGGGATACTGGCTCACAAACGAAAAAAATCCGGGTTGAACAAGAGGTCCTTCCATTCTGATACCTCCAAGCGGATTCGGTCTGTCGAGGACCACAAAAGGGATATTGTTCTCAGCTGCGGCTTCCATTGCCAGTCCCAGTGTGCTTATGTAAGTGTATGACCTGGAACCAATATCCTGAATATCATATACAAGTACATCAATATCGCGGAGCATTTCGCGTGCAGGTTTCCTTGTTTCACCGTAAAGACTGTAAACAGGGATACCTGTTACCGGATCTTTTACGGAACCTATTATCTCTCCTGCTGTGAATTCTCCTCGAACGCCATGTTCCGGACCGTAAAGCGCTGTAAGCTTAACCCCCGGAGCATTATACAGTATATCAACAGTGGATCTCAGGTTCCTGTCAATACCCGTCGGATTTGTTATTAATCCGACTCTTTTACCCCTGAGTACCTCAAAATCGCTTTTTACAAGCATTTCCAGTCCTGTTTCAACCGGGTGACAACTTAAATTCAATAACTGCAAACATAAAATTGCAGCAATAAAAATTGACTTTACAGATTTCATTTTCATTGTTTTTAAACGCAAAGCATGCAAAGATGTCGCAAAGTACGCAAAGTTTAGGATTCTGACATAAGGTCCTTTGCGCTCTTAGTGTAAATTCTTTGCGAACTTTGCGGTTAATAATTAACTCATTTTGCAACATTATTGTAAGAAAGTCTTTTGCTAACTTTACAAATTATGGTTATTCTTAAAATTCATTTTAATAAGTTTGCGACATTTTCAGCCAATTTTAAATTGTTTTTATGAAATATTCAGTGCCATTATTATTGATTCTTTTAGTTACTGGATGCAAACAAGCTCAGGTTCCGATTCAGGTGAAAAACGATATCGATTCTATTGTTAATCAATCTGTTCCTGATAAAAGAGAAGCGGTCTGCGATCTCGATCTTGAGTTGATAAGTGCTAAAACACTGATGATCAGAGGTGAAACCAGTATTCCTGAATTGAAAAGCGAGATCCTGAGATATTTCTCAAATTCGGGAATTGAATTTGCTGACAGTCTGAAAGTGCTTCCTGATCCTTCAGAGATCGCCAATAAGTGGGGTTTGGTTTCTGTATGTATCTGTAACATGAAAAAGGATCCCTCACATTCCGGCGAACTGGTTTCCCAGGCAATTATGGGAACGCCTGTTGGAATATTGAAAGAAAGCGGAAGCTGGCTTCTCGTTCAGACACCCGATCATTATATAGGCTGGATAACAGCAAGCAGTGTCAGTATGAAGGATGAAAACGAGTTCGCTGAATGGAAGCAGTCAGACCGCCTGATATTTACTTCAAAATCAGGTGATATACTTTCAGAAGAAAGCGGTAACGATGTGGTTTCCGATGCTGTGGCCGGAGTGATTGTTAAAAAGATTTCTGCAGGTGGAAATTATTTTATTGTTGAACTGCCGGATGGAAGGCGGGGACGCTTAAACAAAAAAGATGCTCTTGATTTTGGCAGCTGGTGTGATGAGATAACTCCGGATGCCGGCAAACTTATTGGTTTTGCTAAATCTATGACAGGAACCTCATACCTGTGGGGAGGAACATCAACCAAAATGGCAGATTGCAGCGGATTTATGAAAACAGTTTATTTTTCTGGCGGTATCATTCTGGCAAGAGATGCATCCCAGCAGTTTCTTTACGGTAATGAAGTTGATATATCTTCGTCATTTGACGCACTTCAATCCGGAGATCTGCTCTTTTTCGGTTCACTGAATGAGAAGGGAGAAAAGAGGATCACTCATACCGGGATGTTTACCGGTGACAAAGAATTTATCCACTCTTCAGTCACCAACGGGATGGTGTGGACTAACAGCCTGGATTCAACAAGATCAGGCTACAACAGTTACCTGGTTGAGATACTTCTTGGCGCAAAAAGGATAATCGGAACTGAATCGGAGAAGGGGATCGAACATATAGCAAAACATAACTGGTACAGATGAAAAAAAGGGATTTTATAAAGTATGGCGGGATAATTACAGGTGCAATGATAGCCGGCACTCTTCCATCCTGTCAAAACGGTCCGGAGAATAATCCGGGGAGAATAAGAAAGGATACCCCGATAAAGCTTAAATATAAGCCATATACTCTTCAGTTAAGGCATGTTTTCACTATTGCAGCGGGATCCAGGACAACGACCCCGGTCGTTCTGACACAGCTGGAATGCGACGGATTCAGAGGATTTGGAGAAGCTTCAATGCCGCCATATCTGGGCGAAAGTCACGAGAGTGTTCTTAAATTCCTTTCACAGGTCAATATGGAACAGTTCAATGATCCTTTTTTAGTGGAAGATATCCTGGACTATATTGATGGTATTGCTCCGGGGAATTATGCAGCCAAAGCATCGATAGATATTGCTCTCCATGATCTTGCAGGAAAGATCGTTGGACAACCATGGTACAAGCTGTGGGGACTGAATCCTGCGAAAACACCCTTTACAAGCTTTACAATAGGTATCGATACTCCGGAGGTGGTCAGGCAAAAAGTTGCAGAAGCAGAAGCTTACAGGATCCTGAAAGTAAAGCTAGGACTGGGTAATGATAAGGAGATGATAGAAACCATCAGATCCGTTTCTGACAAACCAATATGTGTGGATGTCAACCAGGGATGGACGGATAAGAATTATGCACTGGAGATGGCTCACTGGCTCAAAGAACAGAATGTGAGCTTTCTCGAACAACCGATGCCAAAAACGATGACAGAAGAGCTGGGATGGCTGACACAGAATGCACCTTTGCCCGTTATTGCAGATGAAGCTCTTCAGACACCGGATGACCTGTTCAGGGTGAAGGATTATTATTCGGGTATCAATATCAAACTGATGAAATGCGGAGGGATGAATGCCGGCTATAAAATGGCTGTCATGGCCCGTGAGATGGGAATGAAAGTCATGATTGGCTGTATGACTGAGACATCATGTGCTATTTCTGCAGCTGCCCAGTTTTCTCCTCTTGCCGACTGGGCAGATCTGGATGGCAATCTTCTTATAAGTAATGATGTATACGATGGCGTAACTGTAGAGGAAGGAAGGATTACTCTCAAAGGCAGGCCTGGTATAGGTATAGTGGAACTTGAAAAAATGTTTGAGGACTGATAGTATATGGCTAAAGGTACAGGCAGGCTGGTATCTCTTGATATATTCCGGGGAATGACCATTGCCTTTATGATAATAGTAAATACACCGGGCAGCTGGAAATATGTTTATCCCCCCTTACGTCATGCATCCTGGCATGGATGTACTCCAACCGACTTGGTTTTTCCGTTCTTTCTGTTTATAGTGGGAGTATCTCTCTGGTTTTCAATGAAAAAATACGGCCAGCAGATAAACAGCCGGTCATTGTTCAGGATCCTCCGGCGTACTCTTACCATCTTTGCCCTCGGACTATTCCTGGCAATATTCCCTCATTTTACAAGAGATTATTCTACCCTGAGGATTATGGGAGTACTTCAGCGGATTGCAGTTGCATATTGTGTGGCAGCAATTATCTGTCTCTCCGTTCACAGAAATTATCTGTGGATTGTAATCGGAGTCATACTTCTTTCATACTGGGCTGTACTTGCTTTTCTGGGAGGAGCTGATCCATATAGCATTGAAGGTAATTTTGCAGGAAAGGTCGATGCTGCTATCCTGGGAACAAATCACATCTATAAAGGCTTCGGCCATCCTTTTGATCCGGAAGGCTTATTCAGCACATTGCCGGCGATTTGTACGGTACTGACAGGTTATTATGTTGGTGAACTGCTTGGAAAAAGATCTGCCTCCTGGAATGTGGCACTCAAACTTTTTCTGCTGGGAGCTTCAGCAACAGGGCTCGGACTGCTTTGGAGCATCTTTTTCCCGCTTAATAAACCATTGTGGACAAGTTCATATGTATTGTATACAGCAGGTATTGCTATGGGAGTCCTTGCATTGATCTATCTTATTTCTGATGTCTGGAAGCTGCAGAAATGGGGCCTCTTTTTCCTGGTCTTCGGTACCAATGCTCTCTTTTCATATTTTCTTGCAGGTATATGGACGAGAATAATGCTGAATGTAAAGATCCCTGCGAATGAAACTGAAATGACACTTTATAACTGGATCTATGAAAAAATATGTGTTCCTGTTGCAGGCAATATGAACGGAAGCCTTATGTTTGCGATTTTACAGGTAATGATAGTCTGGGGGATAGCTTTAATATTATACAGGAAGAAGGTGATGATAAGATTATAGGCGCAACGGCGCAACGGCGCAACGGCACAACGGCACAACGGCACAATGACACAATGGCTCAACGGCACAATGGCACAATGGCTCAATCGCCCGGAGGCTCGGTGGCGCAACGGTGCAGCGGCGAAAAGGCAGAAGGATTAATGGACTGCAAGACCGCGAAACCGCAAAACTTTAGATAAAAAACTACAGTATGGATGAGCTAAGCATAATTTTAAAGGGTTACAGGGAATTCACCGGTCATGAGGAAATCAGGATCGAGCCTATGCCCCGGTCGGGATCGGACAGAAGATATTTCCGGATATTTGACGGTGAGAAGACTGTAATCGGGACATTTAATAAAGACCGTGAAGAAAATGATGCTTTTGTAGGGTTTACAAAACATTTCCTTTTCAGGGAGTTGCCTGTTCCGGAGGTATATTGTTATATGCCGGAAAGGTTCATTTATTATCAGAGAGATCTTGGTGACCTGAACCTGTATACCTGGCTTCACGGCAGGTCAGATATGTCGGATTTCAATGATGAGACGAAAAATCTTTATAAAAATATCCTTGACAAGCTCATCCTTTTTCAAACTAAGGGCATTGATGGTCTGGATCTGGATCTCTGTTACCCGCATAAAAGTTTTGACCGCCAATCGATGATGTGGGATATGAATTATTATAAATACATGCTCCTTAAACTGCTGGCAGTGCCATTCAGGGAACGTCATCTTGAGCATGATTTCAATAATCTTGCCGATTATCTTCTCGAAACCGGACAAAAATATTTCCTGTACAGGGATTTTCAGACAGCGAATATTATGCTGATAGATAATGACCCATGGTTTATTGATTACCAGGGTGGAAGAAAAGGTGCACCCCAGTATGACGTGGCATCCTTGCTCAATGATGCCAAGATCCCGATGAGGCAGGACAACAGGGATGAACTGAAGGAATATTATATTGAAGCATTCTGTAATCTGACACAGGAAGATAAGCAGAAATTCAGAGGCTACTATTCGGGATTCAGTATGATAAGACTTATGCAGGCTCTCGGGGCTTTTGGCTTCAGAGGCCTGTATGAACAGAAACCAACTTTTACCGAAACACTGGTGCCTGCAGTTTTTCTTTTGCAGAATATTGCATCAGGTGCGGAGCAGCATATAAAACTTCCGGAATTATATAGTGCGATTTTCGCATCATCAAAGACAGTTCTTTTTAAAACTCTCGAAGAAAAAAGAAAATAATTTCAGGATTATGAAAGCAATGATCCTTTCTGCGGGAAAAGGTACCAGGCTTGGAAAAATAACGGAAAAAATGCCCAAGGTCCTTGTGGATATTAACGGTAAAAGCCTTTTACGCAGGGCAGTTGAAAAGTGTGTTTTCCATGGATTTGATGATATCATTATCAATGTCCACCATTTTGCCGTAATGGTGGAGGAGGAGATAGGGAGGCTTAGAAAAGAAGGATTCAGATTAAGTATCTCGGATGAAAGGCAGGAACTGCTTGATACGGCCGGAGGATTATACAAGGCAAGGCATTTCTTTGACAATGAGCCATTCCTTTTATTCAACGCTGATATAATTACCGACTTTGATCTTAATTCATTGCTTGATTATCATCTGAAAAAAGGGGGACTGGCCACTCTGGCAGTCAGGCACAGACCCGGGAACAGATTCCTGCTTGTGGATGATGAGGGTCTGCTTTGCGGATGGTGCAATAATCTTACGGGAGAAAGAATCATTTCACGCGGTAATGGAGAAAAATTGTCGGAAATCGCTTTTTCTTCAATGCATATAATCGATCCGGAGATCTTCAGATACATGTCAGAAGGTGTCTTTTCGATGACACCCCTCTACCTGCGACTGGCTTCTGAACATAACATCTATACCCTGCTTACAGATTCCGGGTACTGGTTCAATACCGGAACTCCGGAAATACTTGAGGAAGTCAGGAAATTAGGTTTATAATTTCAGATTCCAGGTTCCATGTTCCATGTCCCTTGAACCAGTACCTGAAATCTTGAACCCGGAATTATATTTTCCAGAATGATTTTGACAGGATAATGAACAGGGTATTTATTTCAAGTCTGCCGATGATCATTAGGAGACTGAATATTGCCTTATCGATTTCCGGAAGATGTGCATAATTGAACATTGGCCCGATAGTTCCGAGACCGGGACCTACGTTTCCCAGTGTTGATGCTACTGCACTTGCTGATGTCACAGGATCAACGCCTGTGATTACAACGATAATTGTACCGGTTATGAAAATGAAAATATACAGCACTACAAATGACAAAATTGATATGTTTGTTTTATCGCTTACAGGCTTACCATTCATCTTGAGCTGTGTTATGGCGCTGGGATGGATCAGTTTCACAAAAACAAGTCTGATGTTCTTTATAACCAGTAAATGTCTTGCCATTTTTATACTTCCTGTGGTCGAACCTGTACTGGCCCCTGCAAACATTAGAACAAAGATCAGGATAATTCCTGCAAGTGGCCATCCAAGATAATCCACCGTGGCAAATCCGGTTGTTGTTATGATTGATATGACCTGAAAGAAACCTTCCCTGAAAGCATGCTCCACAGGTCTGTTGTCAAGGAATATAAGTATAAGGGTAGCAATAAAGCCGCTGATCAGAACAACCATTGAATAAAATTTCAGCTCATTGTTTTGTCTGATCTTATAAAACTGCCGTTTAACTATATAATAATAGAGCACAAAGCTTATACCTGACAGGAACATGAATATAGTTATAATGTACTGGCTGTAATGAGAAAAGTTTATTACACTGGTATTTTTTGTTGAAAAGCCTCCGGTGGCGACCGTTCCGAAAGTATGACAAATACTGTCAAACAGGTTCATGTCTCCTGCAACAAGCAGTACGATCTGTATGACGGTCAGTCCAATATATACGAACAATAACCTGAATCCCACGGCTTTGGTTTTCGGGTGGATTTTTTCTTTAAGTGAGGATTCGAGACTGAAGAATTGCTGGGCTGATAATTTCAGAGTCGGCAGGATCACTATTACCAGTACTATGATCCCTATTCCTCCTATCCAGTGGGTCAGGCTTCTCCAGAAGAGAATGGAATACGGCAGTGCTTCCACATCGGCAATAATTGATGCTCCTGTGGTCGTAAATCCTGACGCTGATTCGAAAAAGGCATCAATCAATGATGGTATAACACCCGAAATGAGATATGGAAGTGCTCCGGACAGAGATAAAACAAACCATGAAAGGGTTACTGTAATATAACTGTCGCGATTACTTATTTTCGATATATCGGTCCGTAAACTGATAAGACGGAGAATGGCACAGGATATTCCTGAAATAACTGATGATAACAGAAAAGGATGTATGGCCTCATTATAAATTAAGGAAACAGGAATACAAAGCAGAAAAGAGAGAGAAACGATCAGCAGTATCGTGCTCAGGATCCTGGCAATAATTAAAGGATTGATCAATTTCATTAATAAGCCCTGAAATCAGGAGACAAATATAGGAAGTTTATGTCACTATATTTTTCATTTTAAAGTACCGTTTATCTTAACTGACAAATTCATGCTTTATGGTCAGTTTTAAATCTTATATTTGAGACTGCTTTACGCTTATGACATGATAAGATAAACCTGTTTTAGCATATTAAAATAAAACATTATAATTTATGGGTAAAGTATTAGTTATTGGAGCAGGAGGAGTTGGCACGGTAGTGATCCATAAAATGGCTTCTCTTCCTGAGGTTTTTAAGGAAATATTACTTGCAAGCCGTACTAAATCAAAATGTGATGCCATTGCAGAACGTGTTGGCAGGGATCGTGTTAAAACAGCTGCCATTGATGCCGACAATGTGCCGGAACTTGTAAAACTTATTAATTCCTTTAGGCCTGATATTGTTGTTAATGTTGCATTGCCATACCAGGACCTTCATATAATGGATGCATGTCTCGAAGCAGGTGTTTCATATCTGGATACCGCTAATTATGAACCACTGGATGAAGCCAGATTCGAATATGGCTGGCAATGGGCTTATGCAGACAGATACAGGACTGCCGGTCTGACAGCAATACTCGGATGCGGTTTTGATCCGGGTGTAACATCGGTATTCACTGCATATGCTGCAAAACATCATTTTGACGAGATCCATTATCTTGATATTGTCGATTGCAATGCAGGTGACCATGGCAAGCCATTTGCCACCAACTTCAATCCTGAGATCAATATCCGGGAGGTTACCCAGAAGGGTAAGTACTGGGAGAATGGCAAATGGATTTATACAAAACCTCATGAGATACACAAAGCTCTGAACTACCCTGATATAGGACCTAAAGAATCATACCTCATATACCATGAGGAACTGGAATCGCTTGTCAAAAATTTCCCGACACTTAAGAGAGCCAGGTTCTGGATGACATTCGGACAGGAATATCTGACTCATCTGAGGGTGATACAGAACATAGGAATGGCCGGTATCGAGCCCGTGATGTTTGATGGCAGGGAGATCGTTCCTATACGCTTCCTGAAGGCAGTATTACCTGATCCGGGTGAGTTGGGAGAGAATTACAAAGGCTGGACATCGATAGGTTGCCGTATACGCGGTATTAAGGACGGGAAGGAAAAAACCTACTATATTTATAATAACTGCAGCCACGAAGCCGCATATAAGGAAACCGGAGCCCAGGCTGTAAGTTATACAACCGGCGTTCCGGCAGCTATTGGAACAATGATGTTCCTTAAGGGTCTCTGGAAAAGACCGGGTGTATTCAATGTAGAGGAATTCGATCCGGATCCGTTTATGGAACA
>CAYQZL010000040.1:0-15803 GCA_964421975.1 uncultured Rikenellaceae bacterium | reverse complement strand
AAAGACCGGGTGTATTCAATGTAGAGGAATTCGATCCGGATCCGTTTATGGAACAACTTAATCTACTCGGATTGCCGTGGGTGGAGCTGCATGACGTGGATATTGAGTTATAACTCCCTACCCTGACCGATATAACCTGATGTTTCGAATAAACTGAAAATTAACCCCCCTTCCAGGGGGGATGGGGGGTATAAACTAAAAACAAAATGCCAATAGATTATACCATCATCCCATCTCCCTGCTTCGTCATTGATGAAGAACGTTTTCGCAGGAATTTGTCGCTGATTAAACATGTTGCAGATGAATCAGGAGCTGAAATAATCCTGGCTTTTAAAGGCTTTGCAATGTGGGGCGTATTTGATATTGTTAAGGAATATATCAGAGGGGCAGCTGCAAGTTCTATAAATGAAGCAAGATTATGTTTTGAGGAGATAGGATTACCTGCACATACCTATTCGGTCGTTTTTAAGGAAAAAGAATTCCCTACCGTATTAAAATACAGCTCCCATGTTACTTTTAATTCAATTCAGCAGTACAGGAAGTATTATGACAGGATAAAGATAAATCCATCCGTTATTTCTCCGGGTCTTCGAATAAATCCTGAGTTTTCCGAGATCAGCTACAGCCTGTATAATCCATCTTCTCCCGGTTCCCGGCTGGGAGTGAGTGCCGGAGAACTGGAAGAAGATTTTCCGGAAGGAGTTGAAGGATTGCATTTTCATGTATTGTTCGAATCGGATTCGTATGCACTTGAAAAACTTCTGAAAGCTGTTGAAGCCAAATTCGGGAGATTTCTTGAGCGTGTGAAATGGATCAATATGGGAGGCGGTCATCTGATAACAGGAAAGAACTATAATGCAGATCACCTTATTGAGCTGATAAAGGATTTCAGGAAAAGAACCGGACTTCATGTGATACTCGAGCCCGGAAGCGCTTTTGCATGGGAAACAGGTGAACTGGTAGCTACAGTAGAAGATATTGTTGAAAACCAGGGAATAAAAACCGCTATTCTGGATGTGTCTTTTACTGCACACATGCCTGACTGTCTTGAGATGCCATATAAACCAAAGATACTGAATGCCACCGATCCTGTTCAGGGCAAGCCAACATACAGGATGGGAGGGAACTCCTGCCTGTCGGGGGATTTTATGGGTGACTGGTCATTTGACAAGGAGCTAAGTCCTGGCGACAGAATAGTATTTCTGGATATGATACATTATACCATGGTCAAGACCACAACCTTCAACGGAGTGCATCACCCGTCAATAGGTATCTGGACAAAGGATGGGAAGTTCCGGCTTATACGGGAATTCGGGTATGAGGATTATAAGAACAGGTTATCATGAGATTGATCAGCGGCGTCCGGCATCCGGCGTCCGGCGTCCGGCGTCCGGCATCCGGATGGCGGCTTACGGCTACCGGCGTACGGCGTCCGGCTTCCGGTGTTTAATAACCCGCCAGCCGCACGCCGGACACCGCACGCCGCATGCCGCACACCGCATGCCGCACGCCGCTAACCGCCTGACTACTTCTTCCTGCTTATAGTAATATCGGTCACCAGAAGCTTATCATTATTCAGTACCGCATTAACGATCTTTTCCGCAACCTCCTTCGGATCCATAAAACCTGTCAGATCACGGTTTACACCCGCTGCTTTATAAAAATCAGTTTTCATTCCTCCCGGGTAAACAGCTATGATATTCCGTTTCGTTCCCTTAAGCTCAGTCCTGAGTGCTTCGGTATAACCTCTGGCTCCCCATTTTGCGGCACAGTATATTGTCTCCTGATCACGTCCCAGAAGAGCAGAGGTTGACATTATATTGACTATTGTAAGCTCTTCTTTTTCAGGTGTTATTCTCAGTAGCTCCGAAGTGAGAAGGATCAGTCCTTTAAGACTGCCCTCAAAAATGTCGTCAATAACCTCTGATGTCGCTTTTACAGCAGGTGCAAAATGTCCTTTCCCGGCATTATTAAAAAGATATTCGGTGATAATTTTGTGTCCTTCAAGGAAGCTGCCTGTTTTTCTTACATCATCTTCATTGCCTACATTGCAAACTAAAGTACTGACTCTGGCGTTTTGTGAAATCCTGTTTAATTTTTTCGCCGCTTTAACAAGTTTCTCATTGTTCCTTCCAAGGATAAGTACTTCTTTCCCTGCTCTGACGAGCAATTCCGCAATGGCCAGTCCCAGACCACCCGATCCGCCACTTATTATTGATACTTTTTTCATCTTATTTATAACTATTGATATTTATCATCTGCTCTCTTTGCTGATCGCTATTTCACCGTCATACCGTCATACCGTCATACCGTTGTGCCCCTGCGCCGCTTTGCCGCTGCGCCGCTTTGCCGCTGCGCCTATTTGTCAATCACACCGGAACCAATAACCTCATCGCCCTCATACCATGCTGCAAACTGCCCGGGAGCTATGCCTCGCTGCAGTTTGTTGAAAATAATAAACATTCCGTCTTTTTTCCTGAACAGCCTGGCGTGCTGCAGGGGCTGACGATAACGAATTCTTACCATGTAATCGCGGGTATCACCAGGAGTCATTTCAAGATCGGTCCTGACCCAGTGTATCTCATCAGCTTTAATGAAGAGCCCTTTCCGGTATAGTCCGCGATGTGACTGTCCTTCACCTACATATAGTATATTATTCTCAATATCATTGCCGATGACAAAGAGCGGTTCCTTATATCCTCCTATGTTAATGCCTTTTCTCTGACCTATCGTGAAGAAATGTGCACCATTATGACTGCCTATTATCTTTCCTGAAAGATCTCCAAGCTGATAAGGAGATGACATTTTCCTGAGATCTTCATCAGAGACCTTTTCATGTGGTACACCCGTATGCCATGATGAGATATCATCTGTATTTTCAATTTCAACGACCGGACCATTCTTTGCTTTCAGCTTTTGCTGCAGAAAAACCGGAAGGTGCACTTTCCCGATAAAGCAGATACCCTGTGAGTCTTTACGCCTGGCTGTGGGCAAATTAAGTTTTCCGGCTATTTCCCTGACTTCCTGTTTTGTCAGATCTCCAACAGGAAATAAAGCTTCTGCAAGTTGTTCCTGGCTTACCTGACATAAGAAATAACTCTGGTCCTTATTTTCATCCTTACCCGCAAGCAGTCTGCTTATTGTTTTTCTGTCTTTTCTGATCTCATCCTTCCGGCAATAATGTCCGGTCGCGATAAGATCAGCACCAAGCTTCTTTGCTTCATCCGCAAATGAGTCGAACTTTATTTCCCTGTTGCAAAGTACATCAGGATTCGGTGTTCTTCCTTTCTCATATTCGGCAAACATATAATCCACGACCCTTTTTCTGTAAGGTTCGCTGAGATCAACCATGTGAAAAGGAACACCTGTCTTTTTTGCGACCATCCCGGCAAACATAAGATCATCCTCCCAGTGGCAGTCACTTTGCAGCAGTCCTGTTGTATCATGCCAGTTCCTCATGAAAAGCCCGGTTACATCATAACCCTGTTCTTTTAATAACCAGGCAGCAACACTCGAATCGACTCCTCCTGATAATCCTATAACGACTCTTTTTTTCACGCAGCGAAGATAATAAAAAGTCGCACGACCTTAACGCCATAACGCCGTAACGCCATAAAGCCATAAAGCCGTAACGCCTTAAATCCGTAAATCCGTAACTCCATAACGCCGCAACGCCGTAGCGCCATTTTAATTCTACCTCCCCCGATCGTACGGTCATCATAAATTCCTTACCTTTATTTCATGAATTCCGGAACACTGACCATATACAGCGCTTCGGCAGGATCGGGAAAGACATTTCAGCTTGCCAGGATCTACCTTACCAGACTTTTCAGATCACGATATAATTACCGTAAGATACTCGCGGTAACGTTTACTAACAAAGCAACGGCTGAAATGAAGGGCAGGATACTTGATCAGCTCCACCGTCTGGCAAACGGACAAAAATCGGAGTATCTCGATCTTCTCATCAGGGATACCGGCAAAAGTGAAGAAGAAATAAGACATGAAGCTTCCGAATTGCTCTTTACAATCCTCCATGATTTTTCAAGATTCTCCATATCTACAATAGATACCTTTTTTCAGAAAATCATCCGTTCTTTTGCCAGGGAGACAGGATTACATTACGGATTTAATGTTGAGCTCGATCATAGTATAATACTCTCCTCCGCGATAGATGAAATGATAGCTTCTTCGACTGCTGACAGGGAGCTTAAAAAGTGGCTGATTGAATATGTGCTGAGAAATCTGGAAGAGGAAAAACCGTGGAACCTCAAAGGAGAGATAACAAAGCTGGCAGAGGAACTTTTCAGGGAGAAATTTAAAACACTTCCGGAAAACGAAAGGGAAAAACTTAAGGACAAAACATTTCTGCGAAACTATATTCAGAAAATAAAGGGATTAATATCAAAAATTGAAGACAGGATACAGCATCTTGGAAATGAGCTTCAGGGATTTTATTCTCGTTACGATCTGAGTGATGATATGTTCTATCAGAGAAGCAGAGGGATCCCGGGATTCATAAGATCATTGTTTGAGGGAAAACTGGTCCAGCCTAATTCCTATGTGAAGCAGGTGCTTGGAGATAATCCCAGATGGTCGGCCAAAGAACCCTGTCCACAGCTAATGAATGCCATTAATGGAGGATTACATAAAACACTGACTGAAGCTGTCATTTTCTCTGAGAATAACTTCTCTGTTTATCATACTGCCTTAGCAGTTTCTGCGAATATTTATACTCTCGGAATACTCTCAGATGTCCTTGTTCAGGTCCGTAAAGTTGCATCGGACGAAAATAGTTTTCTGATATCAGATTCCGGTGAGCTGTTAAGTCTTATAACTGAGGGTGATCAGGCACCTTTCATATACGAAAAAACAGGAAATGCCTTTGAGAATTTCATGATAGATGAATTCCAGGACACATCATTTCTGCAGTGGAAAAACTTTAGTCCTCTTATTTCCGAAAGCATGGGCAGGGGATGTGATAATCTGATAGTGGGTGATATTAAACAATCGATCTACAGATGGCGAAACAGCGACTGGAAGATACTCGCAGACCTTCAGAATAAAAAAGTTGATAATGAAAGGATCTTCAGAAAGACCCTGGATAATAACTGGAGGAGCCGGTCCGGTATCATAAGGTTCAATAATACTCTTTTTTCTGTTATTCCTGATCAGACAGACAGATACTTCACGTGTGAAGGTTTTGAATCGGATCTTAAAAACCTTTATGACGGGGCCATACAAACTGATCCGGGGAAAAAGGAAGGTGGTTATATAAGGCTTGAATTCATTGAAGGAACAGATAATTCGGATGAGGATGCAAACAATTCCGGAAAACAGAAATCAGGAAATGCATGGAAACAGGCTGTGCTTGAAAGGATCCCCGGGATCATAGAAATAATTCAGGATCATGGTTACCAGGCATCTGATATCGGGATAATTGTCAGAGAAGGCAGGGAAGGAGAGGCTGTTGTAAGGAAAATGATAGATTACAGCAACGGCTGCTCTGCTGAAAAACAGTTCAAATACAATTATAATATTGTGTCGGATGATTCACTGGCATTATCATCTTCATATGCGATAACATTTATTATTGCTGTTCTTAAAGTGCTCTGCGATCCGGAGGATATTATAAGCAATGCTGAAATGCTCAGGTTCTTCACTTTACTGAACAAAAAAGACAACACGGCCGGTGTTAATTTATATAATGAATTATTGGCAGAGGGAACTCATGGCATGTTTCCGGAGGGATATTATCAGTTCCTTGAAAAGAACCGGAGCAGGCCTTTATTTGAGATAACGGAAAACATTATCTCATTTTTCGGACTTGGTAATTTCCCTGAAAATGTACCTTATCTGGAAACATTCCAGGATGAGGTCCTGAATTTCACCCGGAACAGGAATTCGGATACTGATACCTTTCTGGACTGGTGGAAAACAAGCGGCAGCAGGAAATCGATATCTCTTCCGGCAAATCAGAACAGTGCAAGGGTGTTGACAATCCATAAGGCAAAAGGACTTGAATTCGGGGTAGTGATACTTCCTTTCCTTTCCTGGAACCTTGACCATGCCCGGGGAAAACAACCGGTTTTGTGGATCAGACCGGAAGTTTCACCCTTTGATGAGATTGAAATCGTCCCGGTAAAATATGGCAAAGCTCTTTCTGAAACTTATTTTGCGAAGGATTACTTCATGGAAAAATACTACTCCTTTATTGATAATATAAATCTGCTTTATGTTGCTATGACAAGGGCAAAAGATGCAATATATGGGTTTATTCCCGAACCTTCAGGTAATTCTGTTGCTGTTTCATCTGTAATGAAAAATGCCCTGAGTTCTGATGAAAATCCGGCAGGCAGCAGGGGTATTGTCCTGAAGAATTATTATGATATGAAAGGCGGAGTGTTTGAATATGGTGAAATTCCGGGAACTCCGGAAATTAAGGAGAACAAGCAGACAATAAGAGCGGATGCATACAGGGTGAATAACAGACCTGAATCATTGAGATTACGGCTTCATGGCATTAATTATTTAACACCCTCAGGAAGTGATAAATTGCGTAAAATCGATCATGGCAATCTGATACATGAGGCTTTTGAGGGAATAAATACTCCTGCTGATGTTCCGGAAGCTTTGAACAGGCTTTTCAGGGAAGGTAAAATAACAGAAACGGAATATTACACACTTGAAGAAAAGCTCAATGCACTGATAAAATCTCCTGAGGTCCGGCACTGGTTCTCTCCGGGTCTCAGAATAATGAGAGAATCGGAAATATTAACTCCTTCAGGTGATACGCGTCGCCCCGACAGGGTAATAATAAAGGATGACAGTGCAATCGTAATAGATTATAAATCAGGAGAGGAACACAGGGGTTATTCTGAACAGGCCAGGGAATATGGCAAACTGCTGTCTGGAATGGGTTACAGCAGGGTTGAATTATATCTGTGGTATGTAGATATAAACAAGATCATTACAGTATCATGACAGATATAGTAAAATCCGGCAATAATTATCCGTGGGGAAATAAACGCAGATTCAATGCTTATTCTGACTATTTCAGGAAGCTGTTCGGAGAAAGAGTTCAGAAAGTCTCGGTAAATGCAGGTTTTACATGTCCCAACCGGGACGGGACAAAAAGTACCGGAGGCTGCACTTATTGTACTAATGATGCATTCAGTCCGTCGTACTGTAAACCTGAAAAATCAGTCAGCACACAGATTGCCGAAGGGATTTTATTTCATAAAAGAAGGTACAGGAAGGCTTCATTGTATCTTGCCTATTTTCAGTCATATTCAAATACCTATGCTCCGCTGGAAAGGTTGAGGGGACTATATGAAGAAGCACTGAAACACCCGGGGGTAACAGGTATTATCATCGGCACAAGGCCTGATTGTGTTGATGAAGAAAAGCTTGCTTATCTGGAAGAGCTGTCACGGAAATACTATGTTGCAATCGAATACGGGATAGAATCCTGTTATGATGCCTCTCTTCGCAGGATAAACCGTGCTCATACTTTTGCTGATTCCGTGAATGCGGTAAAACTGACAGCAAAGTACGGGATCAATACAGGGGCTCACTTAATATTCGGACTTCCAGGTGAAAGCAGGGAGGAGATGCTTGCTGAAGCGGACATCATTTCGGAATTACCTCTTACAACCGTGAAGTTCCACCAGTTGCAGATCATTAAGGGTACGGTTCTGGAGAAAGAATATCTGGCTGATCCTTCCGTGTTTCAACTTTTTTCATGGGATGAATATCTGGATTTTATTATCACATTCCTGGAGCGATTTAATCCGGATATTGTAGTTGAACGTTTTACGGGAGAAGCCCCGCCACGTTTTCTTACTGTTGCAACCTGGGGTAAAAAACGTACTGACCAGATAACGGGATTGATCGAAAACAAACTTGAAGAACTAAATACCTGGCAGGGGAGGTTGTTTAATAAACCAAA
The DNA here is from genome assembly GCA_964421975.1 of uncultured Rikenellaceae bacterium. Taxonomy (GTDB): domain Bacteria; phylum Bacteroidota; class Bacteroidia; order Bacteroidales; family VadinHA17; genus LD21. The sequence continues at coordinate 7,852 of CAYQZL010000040.1, read as the reverse complement.
ACAATAACTTTTCAATGGAATATTTCCTGCAACGTATAGCAAGGCACCTTTATTCACTTCATGGGAACGAACTTCATGATCATTGTCTGGTTTTTCCCAACAGGAGAGCAGGTTTATTCTTTAAGAAATATCTTGCCGGGGTATTAAAGAAACCTGTATGGACCCCGGCAGTCATGACAATAAATGACCTTTTTTGTTCATTTTCAAAATTACAGCCGGCAGAAAATGAAATACTGATTTTCGAATTATATAATGTCTTCAGAAAAATAAACAAGGAAAGTGAGAGCTTTGACGATTTCTATTTCTGGGGAGATATGCTCCTTGATGATTTTGATGATATTGATAAATATCTTGCAGATGCATCAGCGGTTTTCAGAAACATAAGTGATATAAGGAAGATTGATGAGGAATTCGGCGGCCTTACTCCGGAGCAGATTGAAATTGTCAGGCAATTCTGGACAAATATTGATCCTACCAGGCTTACCCGCGAAAAATCGGGATTTCTGAATATCTGGGGTATGCTGTATGATCTTTATGAAAATTTCAGGACATCACTGAAGACGAAGAATATAGCATATGAAGGAATGATATTCAGGGATGTTACTGAGAACCAAATCGGGGAAATCTTATCCGGTTTGCAATGGAAAGAGGTGCATTTCGCGGGTTTCAATGCCCTGAACAGCTGTGAAAGATCTCTCATGTCAGCTCTCAGAAAGGCTGGCAGGGCCAGGTTTTACTGGGATTATGATGAATCCTATGTTACCGGTATGAGGCTCAATTCCGCAGGCTATTTCCTGAAAGACAATATAGGCCTGTTTGGAAATGATATGCCGGAAGACTGGAAATATGATACCTATCTTTCAGATGAGGGAACAGGTGTGACAAGGAGGATCATAAATACATCTTCCGATATGGCGCAGGTCAAGCTGATACCTGAGCTGATCAATAAGCTGCCGGATCTGACACCTGATAATGCCCATCAGACAGCTGTAATACTGGCTGATGAGAACCTGCTGATCCCTGTCCTTTCAAGTCTGCCCGAAAACATTGATAGTATTAATGTTACGATGGGATTCCCACTGAGACATACCCAGGTATACGCCTTTATAAGACGTATCCTGGAAATGCAGAGAAGGTCAAAAACTGAAGGTGCAATGATACTCTTCAGTTTCCGCGATTTTTACAGGATTGTAACTGACAATCTTATTTCGGGTTTACTGACCGGCCAGGACCGTATTACCATCGACGGGATAAACGGGAAAAGTCTTTTATGGATCCCTTCGGATATGTTTGAAGGAACAGATATTCTTTCAAGGATATTTATCAGACCATCAACACCGGAACAATTATCGGATTATCTCCGGGAGTTGCTGCTGATAATCAGTTCGGAAAATTCTGAGGAAGGGGAAGAGGGACACAGACATTCTGCCGGGAGAAGGATCAGGGATGAATTCATTTATCGGATAATACTTTCACTAAATCGTATTGACAGTGCAGTTAAAAGTTCCGGAATAGATCTTACAATAACCACCTGGACAAAGATCTTCGACAGGATACTTGGTATACAGTCTGTTCCTTTTATGGGTGAACCTTTATCGGGCATTCAGGTGATGGGGATACTTGAATCAAGAGCCCTCGATTTCAGGAATATTATTCTGCTTTCGGTAAATGAGGGTATTCTTCCGGCAGTAACAGCTTCATCATCATTTATCCCTTTCAATCTGCGTGAAGCATTCGGACTGCCTTCGATAAATCACCAGGAATCAATATATGCCTATCATTTCTTCAGACTTCTTCACAGGGCAGAAAATATTACATTTATTTATAATTCCAATTCGGAGGGACTCAGAAGCGGGGAAATAAGCCGCTTTCTTCAACAAATGAATTATGGTGAAATGACGTCACCGGAGACGATCGATCTTAGCTTCACCATAAAAAGCCAGAAACCGGTGGATGAAGTTGTTGAGAGGACCGGCGACCATACCCGCAGGCTTATTGAGCGATTTTCCGGGAACAGTGATGGGAAAAGAAGGTATATTTCTCCATCTGCCATTAATACCTGGCTTAATTGCAGGATGAAGTTTTACTACAGGTATGTTAATGGTCTGGTGGAAAAAGATAAGATTACGGAGGAGATCGATCCTGCAAAACTTGGAACTCTTTTACATGACTCCATAATGGATCTGTATGGAAAATACAGGGAAAGAGTAATTAATGCAGATGAAATAGAATCCATAATCAGCAACAGGCAACAGATCTCGGACTCTGTAAGTAATGCCATAAAAAAGGATTTCGCCCATGTAAATGATGTGTCTGCATCAGGCAATGAACATATTGTCAGGGAAGTTCTGATGGTCTTTATTGACAGGATACTTCAGAGGGATAAATTGTCAGTTCCGTTGAAGATAGTGTCATTTGAGGAACCATACTCTTTCGGAGTTAAAATCCATAATCCGTCAGGTGATATTGATCTTATTACCGGAGGGAAGATTGACAGGGTAGATATAAAGGAAGGAGTTACAAGGATAATAGATTATAAAACCGGAAAAGTAAAAGATTCGATATCATCTGTTGAAGAGCTTTTTGAGGATGACAGGGACAAGGACCTTGATGGCTGGCTCCAGACTCTGATTTATTGTGAGTCCTACCTTGCCCATAATCCGGGGATAAGTTTATTTCCTGCAATTTATAAGGTAAAAAAAGTGCCTGAAAAAGATCTGTCGGAGATGCTTCTGATAAAACCTGACATATTACTGGCTGATTATCATTCAGTGAGGGATGAGTTTATTGCAAACCTGAAAATTACACTTGAAAAGATATTCAGCAATGAAGAATCGTTTGTGATGACTCAGAATCAATGGGGGAAATGCGGTTATTGCCCTTACAGGGTTCTGTGTCAGAGGTAATCTGCTTATTTTAATTTATGCACATATGCTGCCGGAGAATCAAGAATATGTATCCGGTCGGTGGGATCATCCTTTATTGTACTGATCTCAAGCAGCATATCAACCACCTTATCGGTAATATCAGCCGGTACATTGATTGCACTTCTTATCATGGTGGAGCTTATGCCTTCCTTATCTTTCCCTGCAAGCGGGATGACTCTGGCCGACACTGCACCTGTTGCGCCTACCTGCAGGCAGGCTTCTCTTAGCCTGTCTATCCTGTCTTCGTCTGAGATTATTGATATCTCGCAATTATCCTGTGGAAATAAGGATTTGATGATTCTCTTTTCCTGATGTTCCGCATCCAGTCTTTTCCTCCAGCCGGTTCCTGCTTTCATCTGGTCGATGGCTGCAATAATCTGTTCAATTGTTGCCGCATATTTTTGTTTACCGATCTTGAGCCAGGTGTCCGGCAATCCCATTGAGACAGGGGTCTGGTAAATGAATCCCCTTCCCGGCAGGTCCAGACGTGCATGTTCGATAAGTATTCTTATTATACTCTCTGAATCCTGTTCCGGCATCACAAGATGTACGATTTCTTTCTCGGGAGATATTGTTATTCTTATAAGTCCAAGCTGATCCCTCATATAGTTACCGGATCCGAATGTAACAAGCGGAACGCAGATGCCCAGATCGAGTGCTGCTTTGGCAAGATATTCTCCGCTTCCGCTTTCCGAGAGGACAAATACCACACATGAAAGCTTATGAAGGAGTATATCGTTGTAATCATGACTTCTTGATTGAGCCAGAAAATCAAGGTTTACCGATGGTTGTTCCCTGCTGAATTCCATAAGGTCCTGTGAGAATATTGTTCCTCTTCCGGGAATATGCAGTTCGGCAACATCAATTATACTATTGATTACGGCTTTTGTGTTTTCCCTGGGTACTGTAAATCTGAAAATATCAACAGGAGTATTACTGAGGCTTACTATATCGCCCGGTAAATTGAACGGACGTGGTTTTGTCATTTCACGGACACATCTTCCATTCTCGATATAAGCAATCACTCCAAGTTCATTCAGGAATCCGGAAACTTTATCACTGAGCAGTTCATTTATGATACAGGTTATTCTGCTTACCCTGTGTGGTGCATAAGTACCCTTTGACATCTGGCTGCGCCAGACAGTTCTGGAGGGAGAGAACACTTTTCGACCTGGAGATGATTCTTTATTCATTTACGGATGCATTCCTTCTCAATAACATTGATTTCCTTTGTCTGGTCTTGATATACAGACCATAAAGAAGAACGGTAAGGACAGGTAATGATGATGCAAGTGCAAGTAATCCGAAACCGTCCGGTATTCCCAGTTCGACACTGATACTCAATCCCATTGCCAGAACCAGAGGTACGGTAACCGGACCGGTGGTAACGCCACCGCTGTCCCATGCGATTGCAGTCAGATCTTCATCACTGAATATTGTAAGGGGAATAAGCAGGAAATATGACGGCACGATCAGCCATACAAGAGGAAGGTCGAACAGGATCCTGCATAGACCCAGCATGATACCGGCCCCGACACCTATTGAAACCACCTGTATCAGTTTTTTCTTTTTAATTGTTCCGACGGTAATTGCTTCGACAGTCATACCCATGGCATTGAGTGCAGGTTCTGCAAGAGTTGCCCCGTATCCGAGCCCGAAGGCAAAAAGCAGGACGAGTATTATACCAAGTATTGATAGTTTTCTTCCAAAAAGAGGGGGTCTGGTTATTATATGCTCATATGTACCGCTGTCTTCATTGAAATGATCTTCCCTGTATTCAAGTGGCCGTATTACTCCGTTCTCATTGTAGTTGAAATAGGCTTTCCGGGTTCCGTCAGAAGATATGGCATAATAGACAAGGCTCTTATCAAAATCTTCAATTACAATCCTGTCAATGAATTCCTCTTCGCGTGAAAATGCCCTCGGGAGTTGCTTTCCCACGTCACCTCCAAGTGTAGCCAGCCCGAGCCTGATACCTGATGTCAGCAGGATCATTCCCACCAGGGAAAAGATGATACCCAGTACTATCTCATCTTTATATCTTATTTTTTCTCTCAGAAATCCTGCAAGAACCAAAAGCAAAAGAAAGGATAATGGTATTACTGCCCTGAGTCCGTTATACGCTTCCCTGGTAATTGTATTTCCGACAGAAGTCATTCCTGCTTCTTCCGCAGCAATATTCAGTTCTGAGAGTATCTCTCTTTCAGATTCTGAAGCATTTTCTATGATCCATTTTTCCAATGGAAGGTCTCCAAGTAATGAAGTACGTGCGGAAGGATCGTTCCGCAGTGAAAGTATTGACGAACGGTATGCTTCGGTACTGTCAAAATATGATAGTCTTCCTGCTTCAGTACCATGAGTGAATGCATGCCTGAGAAGTTCTTCCTCATTTGCGAAAAGAGCAAGTGACTTATTTCTTTCCCTTAAAGAGAAAAAGTCTGCTTCAGTTGTCGGTACAGGAGCTTTGAAATTAAGTATCAGAGCCAGGATATAGACAGCCAGAACCGGCATTGCAGATGCAAGCAAAACGATTCCAAATCCGTTGCCAATGCTCTTGCCTTTACCTGCAGCCCTTGATACCCCTATTCCCAAGGCAAGTACCAGAGGGACGGTTACAGCACCGGTGGTGACAGCTCCGCAATCCCATGCCAGTCCGATAATCCTTTCAAGATTGGCGTCAGGTACGAAAAATATGGTTATGGCCAGCAGAAGAGGTATTATGATTAGAATAAATGGTTTGATCGACAGATTGTAGTAAAACCTGAACATTCCCATGGCAACAGCCAGCCCAACTCCGGCTCCCACAGAAAGTACAAGCCATTCAGCATAGTGATGCAGAAGCATATACAAAAGGGGTGATTCCCATGCTGTAACTGTTGATCCTGCGGTTCTCAGAGCAACTATTGCCGGTTCAGCCAGAGTGGCTATAAAACCCAGTAAAAGTCCAAAAACTGAAACTACTATTATCCCTGTTTTTTGTGGAAGCTTGACTCCGACACGTTCCCCGAGTGGCATGAATCCCAAAACCAGTCCTTCGAGGAAAAAAGCCAGTCCGAAAATAACAAATGCTATCCCTCCGGCGGTTATTAAAGCATTGCTTAAAGGAACTCTCAGGATAAAAATCTGGAAAACAACAAGGTAAATGATTATAAAAGCAATAGATCTGGTGCTGGCAACAATCCTGCTCCGTGCATACCCCGACAGCATGGCCAATGCATCCCTCAGAGGTATCTTTTTATGCTTCATAGCATTACTGTAATTACAGTTCCTCTTCGCTATCCTTCAGAAGTGAAACCATTTTAATTGCCGTAACAGCAGCTTCGTCCCCTTTATTGCCATGTTTCCCACCAGCCCTGTCGACAGCCTGCTGATGTGTATCCGTTGTCAGGACCCCGAAAATAAAAGGTATCTCATATTCCAGGTTTAACCGGGTGATACCCTGGGTCACACCCTGACATATATATGTAAAATGTGGTGTTTCTCCCTGTACGACACAACCAATACAGATTATTGCATCAGGGTTGTAAGTTTCTGCAACCAGCTTTGCTCCGAAAGTCAGCTCAAAGGTGCCGGGTACATGTTTTTCAATTATGTTTTCTGCTTTTGCCCCGTGTCTGATAAGCGTATTTCGTGCACCTGCAAGCAGGGAATGTGTAATATCATTGTTCCAGTCTGCAACAATGATCCCGAATTTCATATTACCGGCATCGGGAATATTAGCGGTATCATATGCTGACAGATCTGTTGTAGCCATATGCTATTTGACAAGAAGCCTGGTGCGTGCTATATATTTTTCGATTGAGCTTCCTTCAGTGCTCTCCGGAAATTCATCCTGTATCCTTTCATAGATTTTCAGAGCTTCCTCATAATTTCCGTTTAGCTCATGAAGTTCGGCTGCTTTCATCAGGAAAAGGGGTGTGTTAAAGGAATTTTCCGCAAATTCAGCAGCTTCAAGATATTTTGAGATACCCTTTTCCACTTCTCCCAGTTCAACATATGCATCTCCTGTTGCACCTATTGCCAGGGATCCCAGTATTTTATCCTTTTTTTTGTATTTACCAAGCATTTCTATGGCTTCTTCATACTGTCCGAGATGGAGATGACAAATACCTGCACTGTAGCGGGCAAGATTACCGGAATGAGTGAATTTGTAATCATTGGCAATGTCGAGAAATCCAAGATAATTGCCATCACCGTTAAGAGCAAGATAAAGAGAGTCAATCTCAAGATACCTTTCTGCCTGGTACATCTGCGACTGTGCTTCGGCATTCCTTTTATTTAAATACATTCTTCCAAGCCAGAAAAGAGCGACCAGTCCGACAATTATACCCAATACAATGCTGAGTAATTTATAATTCGCCTCAAGGAACTGTTCTGTTTTGGTGAGCGTCTGCTCCACATTCTTCATTCTCTCCGGATCATCTTTCGGTTTCTTTGCCATATCAGATTTTATAATTAGCTTTTGAATTTTCCACCGCAAAAGTAATTTATTTCAAATAATTTTGAAACAATTACCTGAAAATTCAAAACCAGTCATCTGATATACAATAATATTGATTTACAGCTTTATGCTCTTAGAAACCGGATTTGTAATTCTTTTATTAATTTTGTACTGACAACCATTTATGTAATAATTTGAATGTTTATCAGGATATCCGGCATCCGGTATCCGGCATCCGGTGTTAAGAATATTGAACTTTGAATCCTGAGTCTTTTCAATAAAAAAGATAGAATGTATATGCCACAAAGACACAAAGACACAAAGTCACACGAAGAACAAATTCCTGACTACTTATCCTTAATGTATCTTAGTGCCTTCGTGGTGGCAAACTTTGAAACCCAGCCTTCGCCAAGGCTTCGGCTGGCAAAGCCTGAAACCCTGAAACCCTGAAACCCTGAAACCCTGAAACCCTGAAACCCTGAAA
>CAYQZL010000039.1:15553-31107 GCA_964421975.1 uncultured Rikenellaceae bacterium | reverse complement strand
GCAATTTTACCTTTGAAGCCTCCAGGCATCTTTTTGTGAGTGCAGGTTATGACCTTTGCCGCTATCCCTGGCTCAGGTACAGGACAAGTTATCCTTCAGTCTCTAAAAGATATGAGGTTAAACTAAGATATATGCCCACAGAAAAACTGAACATGGAAATAGCATATCTCAGCAGGTATTCGATGAATGATGAACAAACCACACAGGGAGTGGCAGGAAGAAAGACAACTACAGCGGGAACTTTCAGGGCTCAGTTCAGATATACTCTGAATGAGACCTTGTCACTGAATTGCAGAATGGACTATAAATCTGTTAGAGAGTCAGGAAGTAAAGGCTGGCTCATGTCACAGGATTTTATATACCGGTCCGTTACTCTCCCATTGACACTGTGGGGCCGTTATTGCATATTCAGGACAGGGGACTGGGATTCAAGGATCTATATATACGAGAATGATCTTTTATACAGTTTCAGCATTCCGGCTTTTTCACAGGATGGTTCCAGAACATATTTAATGGCCGGATGGCGTGTGGCTGACTTTGCCGAATTCAGGGTTAAATATTCTCTGACCTCAATGGTCAAAAGTAATATACCTGAATATCGTAATGAGCTCAGGATGCAGTTAAGGATATGGTTTTAAATGTCTTCCTACAGATCGTAAAGCATCCGGAGGGCCTTTTTTACGATCATATCTGAAGATCCGATAGCAAATCTTGTGGATTCAACCTCATATCCTCCCTCCTTATAAAGATGGGCAGGGGCCAGGTATCCGCTCGCACCGTTACAATGGGTTATAATGAAAGTATGTTTATAAGGCGAGCCTGCTTTGATCTCCATACCTATTTCCGTTAGCATTTCAACATTGAATCCGATGAATGCAATATCATTGCCGATACGTGCAGCTGTTATATAAACAGGTACCGTTGAAGGCTGATCCGGGAGTGTACTGGCATCCTTTGTTATTTTTCGCGGACACTCCAGTATTGTAAAATCTGTAGCAATATCTCCTGCCAGATCCATATCCTGGATTTTGCGGAAAACATGAATGACTTCTTCACCAAGAAGGGTGCCCAGGAGTACCGGTTCGGGAATCCATCCGGGTTCGTTATTGAATTCAGGAAGGACCCTGTACCACGGATCTATATTACCCGATGCCCCTGTAAATACAGGTGCAATGACATCCTTTCCGAGTATTTTTTCGACAAACTGTGCAGACAGCCCCAGTACATCACCACTTATCAGCATGTTCCGTGGTCCGAGTGAAGTTGAATGAGTTGCATAATCATAAAGGGCACCTACGGGTTTCCCGTCGGGAGTGGCTAACTTCATTACCAGAACCTCCTTATCGGTAATACCCTCCGGATTCCTGCCCAGTGTGATTGAACCATCCGGTCTCATTTCACGACGGTTCGCACCAACCGGCGAAGATCCTTTGCCGGCTCCGGCCATTACAGGCTGAAGACCCTTCATCGCTTCACCTATAGCCTTTAACAGTTGTTCCTGGAAGAATTTTGTATATTCAACATTATTGGGATCGCCGGTCTGGGAATTAAGACTGAGTACCGGAGAACTGTGGGAATGTATTGTGGAAAGGAATATTTCTGATTCCCTGAATCCGTATTTATCCGTTATTGCTTTCCTGATTACCGGAAATACCTCACTTCCGTATGATCCTATATCAGTTGAAACAAGGAGCAGTTTCTTTCCGTTATTTTCAAAAAGAATGACACGGGCACTGAGCGGATCGTGTACTCCTTCCGAATATGTTTTCCTGGCAGCATATCCGTAAAGCTTTACAGGTATTGCAGGAGTGATATCAATCCTTGCCATACCCGCCTTCAGTAAAGTTTTGTCGTTAGCCTGTTTTAAAGGCTGACCGTTAAGTGAAACAGAGAAGATCAACAATGTAAAAAGAGGGATCAGCTTTTTAAAATTCATGGTAATATGAGTTTTTAAATCAAATATAATTGATATGATTAAACGCACAGACTGGTGTGCCATTATTCATTTTTTATCAACGGGCAGATACAGTTTTAATATCCCTTATATTAAGCTGAAGGTTCCTGTTTCCCCTGAATTCATTCATTTCCAATGAGTAGCATATATCAAAGGCATTTCCGTTCTTCAGATACTCAAAACGGTCGGCCTGGTTAAATGCAATACCCGGCAGGACTTTCGCAGATCCTTTTTCCTGACACAGCTCCAGTTTCAGATGTTCGCCGTTTGATCCGACCATCCGGCCCGATCCTGTATCAAATACATTGCGGGAAACGAATACAGGAGACATATTTTCCGGTCCGAAAGGCTGAAACTGGCTCATGACACTGAAAAACTCATTGTTTATTTCCTCAAATAAGAGTTCGGTATCAATTATTATCCTTGGCTGCATCTGATCTTCGGTGATGGTAAGGTTAACATATGATTCAAACCTCTCCATGAATGGTCTGATATTTTCCTTTTTCAGTGTAAGTCCTGCTGCAAACATATGTCCCCCGAAACTTTCAAGCAGATCACTGCAGGCTTCGATAGCCTGGTAGAGGTCATAGCCCTGGACCGATCTTGCCGAACCGGTAGCAAATCCGTTCGATTCGGTGAGGATCACGGTAGGTCTGTAATAAGTCTCAATCAGACGTGAAGCAACTATTCCGATAACTCCTTTTTTCCATGAAGGGTTGAACAGAACTGTTGTTTTGGCATTGGAAGTCCGTTGATCTTCTGAAATCATTCTCATTGCTTCATTTGTGATCACGCGGTCAACACTTCTGCGTTCGTTGTTATAATTGTTTATTTCCTTGCTGATACCGGTAGCGAGTTTCTGATCGTTTGAAATAAGAAGTTCGACCGCCCTTCCGCCTGATTCCATTCTGCCGGCTGCATTTATGCGCGGACCGATCTTGAATACGACATCTTCAACCGTAAGTGCCTTGTTTATTTCGGCTTCCCTTATTATTTCCCTGAGGCCTGTACGCGGAGATTCATTCAGCTGTTTCAGACCATAATATGCAAGAACTCTGTTCTCTCCTGTTATGGGTACAATATCGGAGGCTATGCTTACAGCTACAAGATCGAGGTATTGTGCAATTGCTGAAAATGGGATGGCATGGATCTTGGAATAGGCATGGATAAGTTTGAATCCAACACCGCATCCGGATAATTCCTTGTATGGATAATTGCAACCCGGCTGTTTTGGATCAAGTACGGCCAGAGCTCTGGGTATATTCTCTCCGGGATAATGGTGGTCGCATATTATAACATCGATCCCTTTGCTTTTTGCATATAATATCTTTTCTGTTGCTTTTATCCCGCAATCCAGAGTAATGACCAGCTTGCAGTTATTTTCAGCAGCAAAATCGAGCCCCTGAAATGATACACCATATCCTTCCTTATATCTGTCGGGAATATAATATTCAACATTGGAATACTGTTCTTTCAGAAATGAATAAACCAGTGCAACTGCCGTTGTGCCGTCAACATCATAGTCGCCGTAAACAAGGATCTTTTCATTCTTCTTGATAGCTGTGGAGAGTCGTTCGACAGCAATATTCATATCTTTCATCAGAAACGGATCATGCAGGTAATCCAGGCTCGGATTAAAAAATGCATGAGCTTCCTCAGGTGTTGTAATATTTCGCTGGGCCATAAGATTGGCCAGTGAATCAGACACACCAAGTTTTCCGGTAAGATGTTTCACGACCGCACTGTCACCCCTTTTCTTTATTATCCATTTCTTTTCCATCATCCTTCCTCGTTAATCCATTTCAGATCAAACTGATCCTTCAGTTTTTTCTTAAGGATATTCTTCACTTTTCCTTCCTCCACCATCATACCTGTCTCTTTCCTGAGGGATGTTACACCTTTATCGGTGAAACCACAGGGATTGATATGATCAAACCATGATAAATCGGTATTTACATTGAATGCAAATCCGTGCATTGTTATGTACCTGCTCACTTTCACGCCTATGGCACATATTTTCCGTGCCCTTCCCTTTATCTCAGGATCGAGCCAGACGCCTGTACCTCCCTTAAGCCTCGATCCTGCCAGACCATACTCCTCTATTGTGTTAATAATCGCTTCCTCCAGCCTGAAAATATACTCTTTTAATCCGATCTTTATGATCTCCAGATCAAAAATGGGATATCCGACTATCTGCCCCGGGCCATGATATGTAATATCTCCCCCCCTGTCGATCCTGTAGAACTGTGCTCCTTTTGTTCTCAGCTGCAAATTATCAAGAAAGATGTTATTTTCTGATCCGCTCTTTCCGAGAGTATAAACACTTGGATGTATAACAAAAATGAGTGTTCCCGGTTTATATGAATAACCAGGCTTTGTTGCCTGTTTTTCTTCTGTTTTCCATCCTCTTAGTTCTTCAAAGATCCTTGCCTGATAATCCCATGTTTCTTTATAATCTTTCAGGCCAATATCCTCGAATTTAACATTATAACTCAATATGTGAAAAATATTTCGGCGACCACAATATACTAAAAAATATCCAGTCCGGCATGTTTTTCTGCATGAAACGAAGAACGCACCAGGGGACTGCTTTCAACCGATCTGAAGCCTTTTTCCAGAGCCAGCTGCCTGTATTCCACGAATTTATCAGGATGAATATAATCAACAACTTCCATATGATCATATGATGGTCTCAGGTATTGCCCAATGGTCAGTATATGACAACCGGCCTGATAAAGATCATTTATGGTTTCCTCTGTTTCCTGTTCCGTCTCTCCCAGACCAAGCATAAATCCTGATTTGGTGATTTTTTTATTCTGCGAAATATACTTCAGAACATTCAGGCTTCTGTCATATCCTGCTTTGGTTCTGATGAGCGGAGTCAGACGTCTCACGGTTTCAATATTATGTGAAATCACATCAGGGTCTGCATCAATTATTTTATTCAGGTTTTCAGTTTTCCCGTCAAAATCAGGAATTAGTGTTTCAATTGTAATTCCGGGGTTTGCCTGTTTCACTTCTGAAATTACATCTGCCCAGAATGATGCACCTCCGTCAGGCAGGTCATCACGGTCAACTGAGGTAATGACACAATGCTTAAGCCCCATTTTTTTAATTGTTTCCGCCAGTCGTTTTGCTTCGTCCTCATCAGGAGGCAGAGGTTTGCCGGTACGTGTATTACAGAATTTACATGCGCGGGTACAGATATCTCCGAGGATCATGAAGGTGGCAGTTCCGGAATTCCAGCATTCACCTATATTCGGACAATTACCGCTTGTGCAGATAGTATGAAGGTTATTATCATCAACCAGATGTTTTACCCTGGAATAATTTTCTCCTCTTGCTCTCTGCATCTTCAGCCATTCCGGTAAACGCCTGCGTTTTTCCATCTCAGATTTGTTATGGACGATAAAAATACAAAACTCTGTATCAATCAACGCCGGAAATATTAAAATCTTGTTCAGTACTCTTCCGGAATCATCACCATAAACAGATAAAACACTATATTTGTTTGATCACAAAAACAAAATCAATCTTCAAAAATTAACTATATGGCAAATGATGAATTCAAAGTGACCGCTAACTACCAGACAGTTATCGGTGATTTCCCGAGAGTGGGAATCCGTCCGGTCATTGACGGGCGTGAAAGAGGTGTCAGGGAATCCCTTGAGAAGCAGACAATGGGAATGGCTAAATCGGCTGCAGCCCTTATCTCAAAGAACCTTAAATATCCGAACGGCTTACCTGTTGAATGTGTTATAGCAGACACTACGATAGGAGGTGTTGCGGAAGCCGCAAAATGTGCTGATAAATTTTCTAAGAACGGAGTTGGTGTAAGTCTCACCGTAACCCCCTGCTGGTGTTATGGAAGTGAAACCATCGACATGGATAAAGATATCCCCAAGGCCATCTGGGGTTTTAACGGTACCGAGCGTCCGGGTGCGGTATATCTTGCTGCAGCCCTGGCCGGACATACTATGAAAGGCCTTCCGGCATTCAGCATATATGGTCATGACGTTCAGGATGCAGGTGATCAGACCATCCCTGATGATGTCAGTGAAAAACTCCTCAGGTTTGTGAAGGCAGGACTGGCTTCGGCATATATGAAAGGTAAATCATATCTCTCGATGGGATCAGTTTCAATGGGCATTGCCGGATCGATTGTAAGGGAAGATTTCTTTCAGGAATATCTCGGGATGCGCAACGAATATGTCGACATGAGCGAATTTACAAGAAGGCTTAATGAGAACATTTACGACAAAGATGAATTCAAAAAAGCCATGGTCTGGACCAGGAAATACTGCAAGGAAGGTCCGGATATGAATGAAAAGCCCAATACCAGGGCAAGGAAGGATGAAGAATGGGAAATTGTTGTCAAAATGACAATTATCGCCCGCGATCTGATGGTTGGAAATCCAAAGCTCAAAAAACTTGGATTTGGTGAAGAATCCAACGGACATAATGCTATTCTTGCAGGATTCCAGGGACAGCGTCAGTGGACTGATCATATGCCGAACGGTGATTTCATGGAAGCCATTCTGTGTTCGTCCTTTGACTGGAACGGGATAAGGCCTCCATACCTTGTTGCTACTGAGAATGATGCAATGAACGGAACCCCTATGCTTTTCGGATATCTTCTTACCAACACAGCCCAGATGTTTTCCGATATAAGAACATACTGGAGTCCCGAAGCGATCAAAAGGGTCACAAAAGTAAAACCTGAAGGCCTTGCTGCCAACGGGATCATACATCTTATCAATTCGGGTGCTTCAGCTCTCGATTTTTCAGGCAGACAGACTCTGAAAGGAGAATCATGCATCAAACCTTTCTGGGAAATAACAGACAAGGATGTAAATGAATGTCTTAAGGCAACCCTGTGGGAACCTGCCAGCCTCGGCTATTTCAGAGGTGGAGGATTCTCTTCACAATTCAATACAAAGGGTGTTATGCCGCTGACAATTTCAAGAATAAACCTCGTCAAAGGTCTGGGCCCTGTCCTCCAGCTTGCAGAAGGATGGACGGTAGAACTTCCTCAGAAAGTACATAAAATATTGACAGACAGGACAGATCCTACATGGCCAACAACCTGGTTCGCACCCAGACTCACAGGAAAAGGAGCATTCAGTGATGTATACTCGGTAATGGCAAACTGGGGAGCAAATCATTCTGCTTCAAGCTTTGGACATATCGGAGCCGATCTTCTGACACTGGCATCCATCCTCAGGATCCCGGTCTGCATGCACAATGTACCTGAAGAAAAAATCTTCCGCCCAAGCTCATGGAGCGCTTTCGGAATGGATAAGGAAGGATCTGATTACAGAGCATGCCAGGCTTACGGACCGATGTACAGATAAGGTGAAATAGTCTCTTTGTAACGGTATGGATATTAACGGGGAGAGAAAGACAGAGATTAACCGGGATACCCTGAAAGACCTCGATACAATACGTAAATGGGCAATGTTCCTGTCCATTATAGGATTCATTGCTACAGGTGCTTTCCTGATTACCGGTCTTTTTACAGGAATATTTCTTTCGGTTTTCAATATAAATGACAGCACCCAGGGATTCCCCGGATGGCTGTCATTTGTTGTCATTTTACTGACTACCGTGCTCTTACTTCTCCCTGTCATTTATCTCTTCCGTTTCTCAAAATTAACACGTGAAGCGGTAAAAATTAAAGATGACAAAAAACTACACAAAGCCCTCAGAAATCTGAGGGCACATTACATTTTTCTGGGAATACTCGTGATAATTATCCTTACCGTGTACTTATTTGTCATGATTTCAACAATGCTTTCACTGGGATTCATTAAAAATATCGGGTAAAATCAAAACCACAGACACATGGCCGGAGGAGATATAGTAATAGTATTTGATTGTGGTGCAACAAATGTAAGAGTTATTGCAATTGACAGCAGGGGAAATATTGTTGCATCAGAATCATCACCCAACAGTCCTGTGCCTGATCCCTTTTATCCGCAATACAGGATTTGGGATGCGAATGATATCTGGCTCAGGATGTGCCAGGCATCAGAAGCGGTAACGGCCAGGATCAGCCGTAATGATATTGCCGGAGTAACTGTCACTACTTTTGGTGTTGACGGTACCTTGTTCGACAAAACAGGTAATATGCTTTATCCTGTTATTTCATGGCAGTGTGAAAGGACTGCCCCGGTAATGAACAATATAGATAAATATATTCCCCTGGCTGAGTTGTATAAAGAATGTGGTGTCCTTCCATTTACCTTCAATACGATTAACAAGCTCATCTGGTTCGGAGAGAATAAACCGGAACTTGTAAATAGGAGTCACAGGTTTCTCTTTATGCCCTCAATATTCAACTTTAAGCTTACCGGTGAGATGGTTAACGATACCACCATGGCAGGAACATCAATGGCAACCACTCTTTCATCGAGGCAGTTCTCAGATTCAATCCTTGGACGTATTAACTTCCCTGTTGAAAAATTCGGTAATTGTGCCGAAGCAGGCACTATAATCGGTAAAATCAGTCATTTGGCATCAGAGCTTACCGGCATACCTGAGGGCATACCTGTTGTGTCGACCGGACATGATACCCAGTTTGCCATTTTCGGTTCGGGTGCCGAAAAAAACCAGCCTGTGCTTAGTTCTGGAACCTGGGAAATACTGATGGTGAGATCAGAGAGTTATAAAACAGGCAGGGAACAGCTTAACCTGTCAATCACAACAGAACTTGATTCACGACCGGGATTGTATGATATAGGTAACCAATGGATTGCATCAGGTGTCCTGGAATGGGCAAGAAAAAATCTGTATGCCGATATTACGGAAAATGTATATGAAAAGATCATTTCAGGAGCTGAAAAGGTACCTTCAGGCTGCAACGGAGTTAAAGTGATCCCCAGGTTTTATGAAGAATTAAAGGGAAAGCCGGGTGGTCAGATACTCGGCCTGACAATGGAATCAACGCGGGATGAGATTTACCGTGCTATGCTGGAAGCCCTTTCCTTCAGACTTGCTGAAGGGAAAAATGCCCTGGAAAATGCCGGAGGATTTAAAGCTGAAAGTATTTTATGTGTGGGAGGCGGCTCAAAAAACAGGTTGTGGAACAGACTAAGGGCACAGTACACAGGGATACCGGTTAAAATAATAAGCCAGAAAGAGACTACAGTACTCGGAGCATCACTTTTTGTACAGGCTGCATGCGGAAATGCTTCCACACCCGAAGAAGCAAGATCACTGATTGATTATAAAACAGAAATTATCGAACCTGATAATACATAGATCATCGCGCCATCATGCCATTACGCCGTTGTGCATTTGTGCCATTGAGCCATTGAGACGTTGAGCCGCTTAATAATTGTGTCCTAATCTTAATAACATGGAAATTGCATTCTTTAACGGGAATTTTATTCCGAAGAACGAAGTAAAAATCAGCCCTGATGACCGCGGATTCCTTTTTGCAGACGGGATCTATGAAGTTGTAAGATGGTACCGGGGATTTTTTTATGACATGGAAGGCCACATGTCAAGGATGAAAAGGAGTATGAAAGAGATCCGTATCGAATGGTCTGAAGCTGACTCCTTCCCGTCTGTTGCTGCAGAACTGATAGAAAGAAACGACCTGAAGGAGAAACCATCCCTCATTTATCTACAGGTTACCCGCGGAGCTGCAAAACGGACACATGCATTCCCGGCACAACCAATACCTCCGACAGTATACGCATTCGCATGGAGCTTCCGTCCCGATCCTGAAACCATAGGCAAAGGCATCAGGGTTATGATAGCAAAAGAACCCAGATGGAACAGATGCGATATTAAATCCGTAGCACTTCTGCCGAATATTTTACACTTCCAGCAGGCTGTGGAAAACGGTTGTATGGAATGTATCTTTGTGAGGGATGGAATTATTACAGAATGTGCTCATTCAAATGTCTTCTTTGTATCCGGAAATGTAGTTTATACTCACCCTGAATCAAACAATATACTTTCAGGTATCACAAGGAAAAATGTATTGCGCATTGCGCGTCAGACAGGAATACAGGTTTTGGAAACTCCTCTGTCCGAAAACAGACTTAATGAAATAAGCGAAGCATTTATAACAAATACATCTTTCGAGATAGCACCGGTAATATCCATTGGTGATAATGTCGTTGGCAACGGAACTCCGGGTCCGCTGACCACTCTGCTGCGAACAAAATTCCATGAAGATCTGATAACAATGAAAGGATAAATTACAGATCGACAACACCTTAAAATAGCCTGGATTTTGTCTTTTAACTTTCTTCTTCTGTAACTTTTGTCTTGTGACTTTTGTCTTTTATCTTCTTCCGGATTAATACAGGTTTAATATATTTGCACAAATTTTCCCGAATATGAATAATATACCTCTGAGTGAACAGCAACAGATAAGAAGGAGCTCACTTATTGAACTGAGGAAGCTTGGGATAGATCCTTATCCCGCAGCTGAATTTAAGACTAATGTTTTTGCCAGGGATATCCATGAAAACTTTAAAGCGGAAGAGAACAATTTCCCGGATGTAAGCCTGGCGGGAAGGATAATGAGCAGGAGGATAATGGGGAATGCTTCTTTTGCCGAGCTGATGGATTCGTCAGGGAGAATACAGATCTATGTCCGCCGGGATGACATATGCCCGGGGGAAGATAAAACCATGTACAATACAGTCTTCAAACGCCTTCTTGACATTGGTGATATAATCGGGGTAAAAGGATTTGTTTTCAAAACACAGACAGGAGAAACAACTGTTCATGTAAAGGAATTAACAATACTTTGTAAATCACTTCGTCCTCTTCCCATCGTAAAGGAAAAGGACGGAATTCTCTATGATGCCGTTACCGATCCTGAAATGAGGTATCGCCAGAGATATGTGGATCTTATTATCAATCCGGAAGTAAGGGATGTATTCCGTAAAAGGACTCAGGTAATTCAGTCAATGCGTGAACTATTCAATTCAAAAGGTTATCTCGAAGTTGAGACTCCGATCCTTCAGCCCATACCGGGAGGAGCAGCAGCCAGACCTTTCATAACACATCATAATACCCTCGATATACCTCTTTACCTCAGGATTGCAAATGAATTATACCTTAAAAGGCTGATAGTGGGAGGATATGAAGGAGTATATGAGTTCGCAAAAGATTTCCGAAATGAAGGAATGGACAGGAACCATAACCCTGAATTCACTGTTATGGAGATATATGTTGCCTACAAGGATTATAACTGGATGATGTGTTTTACTGAAGAGATTGTCAGTAAGGCAGCCATGGATCTGCATGGAAATACTGTAATTACATATGGTGACAAGACTATTGACCTGACTCCTCCTTACAGGCGGATAAGTATGCTTGAAGCGATAAAAGAGCATACCGGGGTTGATATTTCAGGTATGGATGAACAGGAGATCAGGAATGTATGTGACAGGCTTGAGGTTCCCCAGACAGCCGATATGGGTAAAGGAAAGCTGATTGATGCTCTGTTCGGTGAGAAATGTGAACATCATTATATCCAGCCGACCTTCATAACAGATTATCCTACAGAGACATCACCACTCACAAAGATGCATCGCAGCAAACCCGGTCTGACGGAAAGGTTTGAGCTTATGATAAACGGCAAGGAGATCGCAAATGCTTATTCTGAGCTTAACGATCCGCTTGATCAGCTTGAAAGGTTCCAGGAACAGCTGAGACTTTCCGAAAAAGGTGATGAGGAAGCAATGTTCATTGATCTCGACTTTGTAAGAGCTCTTGAGTACGGCATGCCGCCCACTTCGGGGATGGGTATAGGTATTGACCGCCTTACAATGCTGCTGACAAACCAGCCTTCAATCCAGGATGTGCTTCTTTTCCCGCAGATGAAACCGGAAGTACACAGCCCGAAAATTGAAGAATGAAATTGAAGGATCAGACTTCGGCCTTGGGCAGTCTGAGATTTTCGAAATATTCAAGCAATTTCCTGATCAGATTAAAATAGAGTACCAGGAAAAGTATTACTGAGCCTGTCCAGATAACGGCCATATTGAACCAATAGGTATCTATTTCAAGGTTGCCGATCCTTTTTACAGGTGCATAAAAATGAGCACGACCCCATCCGGAAGTTGCTTTCATATATGCCGGCTCAAACTTGCGTATTACTTTTCTGTCTGTTTCCTCCATAAGCTCTTTACCTTTACGGTCATGACCCAGCACAAGATTTCTGAGCCATTTATTCTCATGATCATCGCGCAGTTTCACCGGTCCGTCTTTCCCGAGCTTATCTTCAAGCTGGTCAGTGACCTCAGTTTCCAGTCTGTCAGCCTGCTTAAGGAAATCAGAATAAATAACTTTAAGTGAATCGAGCCAGATACCTGCATCCTTTTTTGTTTCGGGGCTGAATCTGTCACGTGAAAGGTCTTCTTTCCACCTCCCCGGAACAACAGATGCATATCCCGACAGTTCGTCAATATAAAAACCCAGTTTGAAAAGCTTGTTTTCAACATCCTGGCTGTATTCCTCCCGGTCCTGGTATACAGATACCTGCTGAAGGTAATTATTGAGCTTGTTGATAAGCATTATATCATATTCAAGCCTGCTCACTTCGGCTCTTCTCAGGAAATAGTTCCTCTCATAGGCATTATCCCTGAACTGGGCTACAGCCAGGGCCTCAAAGGACCATCTTGCTGTCATTACATCGCCGACAACAGGTACATACTCGCGTGAAGAATAATTTGTCAGATGGAGCTTCTCGAACTTTACCAGAACACCGCTGAAAAGAAGCTGGGGAATGATAATAAAAGGTATGATGATATAAATTGTGACCACCGAGTTCAGGGCAGCAGATATATTCAGGCCGAGTATATTAGCAAAGCAGGATGTTGTGAACAATACAAACCAGTATGTAAAGGTCATTCCCTTTATTCCGAGCAGCAGGTTCCCTATCAGGGTAAAGGAGATTGTCTGAATGGCAGAAATAATGAACAGTATCATGACCTTTGAACTCAGATAGCTTAACCAGCTGAGATTAAGAAATGATTCTCTCTTGAGTATTTTCCTGTCCCTCACAATCTCTTCAGAGCTGACCATCAGTCCGAAGAACAGTGAAGTGATAATACACATGAAGAGATAGGGTGTTACATTATCATTTTCGCTGAACCTGTAAATTCCGTCACCGGAATAGCGTGTAAAATAAGCCAGCAGGAAAGCCAGAACGGGTGGTCCCAGAAGGCTTATAAGGATATATTGTTTGTCGGAAAGTTTGGAAAGCAGATCGCGGGTAAAAAAGATGCGTGCCTGCGTGATGAGCCCCGGGATGCTGAAATTGTTTTCAGGAAGTATCCGCTCTTCCCTTATTTTAGTGATGTTGGAAGTTTTACGTTTTTCGCGGAATTTAGCAGCCCATTCAGCCGGTGTTACCTTTCTGATCCTTGTCGCCCTGCCCTGTTCATCAACTACTTTTGCCTCAACGATCTGAAGTATCTGGTCAGTATCCACATTGCCACACTTAACACACTGATCCTCTTCAGGATTAGCATGCTTTGTTACTGTCTTGAAATATACTATCGCTTCAATGGGATTCCCGAAATACACCTGGTATCCGCCTTTGTCAATGATCATGATCTTATCGAACATCTTATATACTTCCGACGCGGGCTGGTGTATATTTATTATCACGAGCTTGCCCTTGTGGGTCTGCTCTTTCAACAGGTTCATCACAGCTTCGGCATCGACAGAAGAAAGACCGGATGTCGGTTCGTCTACAAAGAGAATTGTGGGTTCCCGCAACAGCTCAAGAGCTATATTGACTCTTTTTCTTTGTCCGCCGCTGATAACTTTATTAAGAGGATTACCCACCTTGAGATCTTTTATTTCATACAGGTCAAAATCGTTGAGTATCCTGTTGACTTCCTCCAGAGTCTGTTCTTCACTGAGATTATTGAGGCACATCCTTGCATTGAACCATATGTTCTGAAAGACAGTCAGCTCTTCAATCAGCAAATCATCCTGAGGGACAAATCCTATGATCCCTTTCAGTTTTTCCTTGCCGGCGATATCGTACAGATCATATCCGTTAATGCGCACCTCACCGTTCTGAGGTTTCAGGGTACCGTTAAGGATACTCAGAGTAGTTGACTTACCGACACCGCTTCCACCCATAATACCTACCAGTTCACCGGATTCAACATGAAAATGGAGATCATGGATGCCGTTATCACTGTTGCTGAACCTGAATGAAACTCCTACAGCATCAAGATTTACCTTGCATGTGAATGAGGCTCCCGTAATCTGGCTGCTTACATCGGTATAATATATCGTTCTTATCCCCGATCCCCTTATTGTTGAGCCATGATCAAAAATATAAGTCTGATCAGGAATGATATTCTGTCCGTTCAGGTAAAGATCTTCACTGCCATTATACCGGAGTATATAGGTATTGGTACTTGCAATGAACAGAAATGACAGGCTGCCTTCAAGATGTTCATTAAAAAGGTGCCTGACTGCAGTCATTTCATGATCCTTTTTGTTGTTTATGACAATGACCTTTGAACTCTTATATAGTTCACCGGCACTGTCCATGACAAATCGTTTGATATCCCTGTATTCCGGCTGGGGAATAAAGAAGGAATCAGAAACCGTTACCAGGAAATCAAGTTCATTTTCGGTTATTTTCTCGCCAAGGGAGATAAAGTCCATCAGCTGTACCAGTACATATATTTTTTGTTTCTGCTGAAGTTCTTCATTTATCTTCTGGCATATTGCTAATATCTTGACAGCATTAAGGGAGATCCTTTTCCTGTCCCTGATGCTGTCTCTTTCTATATTTTCGGCATTATAAGTAGTAAGGTATTCCTCAAATTTTGTCATATACCTGGTTACCAGTTCATTATTCAGATGTCTTGCCAGGAATGCCCTTACAACATCCCTTCCTCTGATGGTGACAACCGTTTCGTCGTGGATATCGGCTATCAGTGCGAATAGCTGCACAAGCGCATTTAAGATGGATTCACTCATATGACCTGTTCATTTTGAAGGAAAGAAGGAACCGGAACTCATGCTATTTTCACCAATTTAACCTCCTGAAGATTAATTTTGTCTAAAATAATTCATTTTAGTGACTTTTAACAGAAAAGTTATCAGCATAAGATTGTTTTTATATTTAATTTCTTTAACTTGGCTCATTGACCTGAAATGTTTCTGAAGTATTATCTATAATATTATGTCAGGATCCGGAAAACTCCTGGATTATACAGGACCTGTTGATTATGAAATAATTGACAGGCTGCTCCTGGATCTTAAAAAATCCAAAGAATTCTTATCTCTTAAAAAGCCGGTTTCCGGAAGGATCTATTCAATAATAGTCGAATGCCTCGAGAATATTGCAAAGCATTCCCTCAGAGACTGTCCTCCCTGTGCGAGGCAGGATCCGTTCATAACGGTATATGAAAAAGAAAAAAATATACTTATCAGGACAGGCAATGCGGTAAGGGAGGAAAACAGGAAAAGGTTGTTAAAGATCATTGATCATGTTAACCTTCTTGGCCGTGAAGAGCTCGTGGAACTATATGAGGAAAAGATAAACAGGATTCCATCACCTGATAACAACGGAGCTGAGCTAGGTTATATAATCATG
>CAYQZL010000039.1:0-15543 GCA_964421975.1 uncultured Rikenellaceae bacterium | reverse complement strand
ATGAGACTCAAATCGGGAAACAGGGTTGATTACAGTTTCCTTGATCACGGTAATGGTTTTTCGGATTTTGAAATAGAGTTAACAATAAACAAATACATCATGAGAAAGCTAATTATCGGAAAGACTACGAATTCGCCGGGGGTACTTTTCGATCCTGAAAGCAATACTTTCGAGATTGTGGGAGAATCCAGGCCCCCTGATGTTGCCGGCTTTTATTCTGAAATACTGAGCTGGCTTGATGATTATTCCTCTTTTCTGGGCAGATCCGGCGGAACAGGGGAGCAGGTTGTGTTCAATTTCGATCTCGAGTATTTTAATTCTTCATCGGCGAAATACATTCTCGATTTCTTCAAACAGATCGCAGCTCTGAGGTCTGAAGGAAAGAACATACAGATCAAATGGCATTATGAAAAGGATGATACCGATATGCTGGAATCAGGAAAAGAAATGTCGAGAATAGCGAGGTTCCCTTTTGATTATAATCTGAAGGATATGGATTGAAAATAAATAATTCTGAACAGCCAGGAATTAAGTCAGATGGTCCCTCAAACTGAAGAGAGTGAATTAAAGGATTGGTTATCTGTCTTATATTGCACTGATAATACTTCAAATAATTATTTATCCGACAGATGGCAGGAATACAGATCACTTCTGATATGTCTGGCAGCCGGGAATTTTTACAGTTATATAAAAAGAGCACAACATCTTTTCACTTCACCTTTCAGCCTTGAAAAAGAGTATTCCCAACTTACCGAAAAGGAGAAAGCACCATGGAACGATTTCGCATTATCCGTCCCCGGGAAACTGAGATCTCTGAAACTATTCATCCGTCCCTGGACAGGATTCTGCAGAACATGCCTTATACCATTTGAAGATCTCAGAAAATTTGCCGGAAGTGATTATGAAAAAATCTTCTTCGGATACATATTATCTCAAAGGTCAAAAAACTCCTTCCATCTGCTTTCAGATAAGGAAAAACGTTTTTACACTGAGCTGAATCACCTCATACCGCTGGTATTAAAGCAGGCTGGTTTTGAACTGGTAAGGCCTGAAGAGATATCGTCGATCAGTGATAAAATGGTTTGGAAACTGGCCAGAACAATTCACTCACGTTACAGGCATGAAATGAAAACACGGGATATCAGGTCAGGAATGACTTCCCCTGTATCCGGTTTTTATAAAAGCAGAGATGAAGAAACCATTTATATCTCAGAATTCGACGAATTGCCGGATGACATAAAATTCTCCAATCTGGATAATGCCGTACACATCCCTGCAAAGCTGTTATCGGCCGGTTACGGTATCCGGCCGGTAAAAAAAGGTTTCAAACCGTCTGCTCTCCGCCTCAGTGAACCTGAGATAGAAACCATGGCCGGGACAGAACATCTCAGATGGTGCTGGGATAAAATCCTCAATGGATGGGTTTATGGTGAAAAAAAAGACAACAGGAAAAAAAGACACCCAAGCCTTATAGACTATAAAAAGCTCGATGAGTCGGAGAAAAATAAGGATCGTGAACTTGTCAGCCTTATACCATCATTGCTTCAAGATATCAACTACGAAGCCTATCCGCTTAATCCCGGCAAGATCTGTAAACTTCCATATGCAATCAGACCTCACAGCAGTATTCATAAAATCCTTGATGAAATCCGCCGTATAAACAGTCAGATCAGAAAACGTGTCTCCCTCACACCGGCCCTGGAAAAAATTATCAGCTTACGGAACAGTAATATAGAAGAAGCAATAAATGAAATTGAATCAAGCTATAACTATGCAAGACATATCCAGGAAGTTTTTCTTCCCGATAACCTTTATGTAAGAGAATGTTTCCCGGAAAGTTTCATACTGTTTAAACCGAAAGATATCGTCAGTGGTGATCTTTATTTTTTCAGCAGAAAAAAAAATACTGTGATTTTTGCCATTGGAGATTGTACGGGGCATGGTATCCCCGGAGCTCTTCTGAGCATTATCGCATACGGAATACTTGATCAGGCTGTAAATGAACTCAACCTGCAAATATCCGCTGAAATACTTAACCACTTATATACAAAGATTCACAGGTTCTTCAGGCATGATGAAGAAGAATCCGGTATTTCG
This sequence comes from uncultured Rikenellaceae bacterium, assembly GCA_964421975.1. GTDB lineage: Bacteria > Bacteroidota > Bacteroidia > Bacteroidales > VadinHA17 > LD21. The sequence continues at coordinate 13,446 of CAYQZL010000039.1, read as the reverse complement.
GATGATCTGGATACATGCCTTTGCATACTGAATACGGATACGAACAATCTTGAATATTCAGGAACCGGTATTCCCTTGTACCGTTTAAGCGGCGGAGAAATTATCGAATACAAACCCGGAAACAATACTGAACTAATGAAGGCTGATGGGAAATACAGTACTACTTCAGTTTTAATTAAAGTAAATCCGGGAGATATACTTTATTTGTTCACAGATGGATTTTCTGACCAGTTTGGCGGAAAACATCATAAAAGGTTTCGGACAGGCAGACTGAAAGATCTGTTAATTGAAATCCGGGATCTGTCAATGCCGGAACAAAGTGACAGGCTGTATGAAGAATTCGAGAAATGGAGAAATGAAAAAGATGAGGAACAGACAGATGATATCCTGATAGCAGGTATCAGGGTCTGATAATATAATTATTCCTGTAAAGTTTTGAATATCCGGGAGAAAAATGCGAAAATAAGTGTCTTAAAGGCAGATCCAGAAGAGAACCAAGGTTCTTACTGATACTTTTCCTGAACAATCTGCTTTTTATACCGGCATCCTCCGCGATCTTTTTCAGCCTGACATTACTGCTTTTATTGCAATCTCCTCTTTCAAAGATCATAGCAAGCCCGGTCAAGGTGAATAAGATATATTCATTACTCTCATTTACCAATCTGCTGAAGCGGTTTTTCAGCCTTTTAACATCAGAATCCCGACCGAAATAATGACTGTATACCGAATAATAAGTTATTCCCCATCCTGCAAGATTTGCGACACCTCCGGGATGCCTGAGCCAGTCACTGAACAAACCGGAAATAAAATCATAGTATCTGTTCATCCTCCCGGAAAGGAAATCATAGTCACGTAATCCGCCTGTTATTTTAAGCCTTCCCTGCTCTGAAAGCTCCTTTTCAACTTTTGTGTCATAATATGGCATAAGTTTCAGGAATGTTACCGGAGTATAGCCATTATTGCAGATAATTTTCAGAAAATCAAGGTTTGCATAAAGTGATCTGAAAGTGGTCCCGGGCTGAAACAGCATATAACCATAATCATATTCAATTTCAAGGTCCCGGAGTATATTAATTCCTGCCAGAGTATCTTCCACAGTCATATTTTTATTAAGGCTCTTCAGTCCTGATTCAGTGCCATCTTCAATACCCAGGAAAACTCTGAACAAACCGTGTTGCTTCATAATTCTGAAAAGATCATAATCAATTTCATCCGGACGGCAGCATATTTTCCACATTATCTTTCCAGAAAGATCCATCTCCTTCAGACTGTTACAAAATGTTTTTACCCACTCAGGATCACAAACAGGTCTGACCGGGAAATCATCATCGAGGAAAAAGAAGATGGAACAATTGCGCCTGTTATGAAGGTATGACATTTCCTCCGCTACCTTTACAGGGTTTCGGATACGTTTTACAGGACCAGGCGGAAGAGAGTAGAATTTTCTTACATTACAGAAGGAGCAATTATGAATGCAGCCTCTGCCTGCAATAATGGTCGCGAACTTCTTTTCAAAAACAACTTTTTGCAAAGGGGCCCTGGCCGGGTAAGGAAATCTGTCGAGATCAGATTCCAGCGGTCTGAGCCTGTTTTCAATAATATCTCCCTGGTATTTGTACGACAGGCTGTCTGTATTCCTCCAGTCAGATCCCTTATACAGGCGTTTTACAAGATCCACAAGTGTATATTCACCTTCAAACCTTACAATTGAGTCAAGGAAGGGAATATGTTCAAAAAGCTCTTCGTTTTTAAGACTTGCGTAATGCCCACCCGCGGTGAAATGGCATTTTATTCCCTTTTCACGAAGGTATTCCGCAAGATCGCGGAAAAGATGAATGTGATACTGAAAAATTACTGAAAACCCGATGAGCAGAGGATCAAGCCTCCTTATTGCCGAAAGGATATGGGATTTTTCTATTAACGGACTTATTATTAATGTTTTAAATCCATTTGCCGACAATACAGATGACATATATCCTGCCCCCAGGTTATCATACTGTTTCACAGCGATGATAACAACATTACGGCTTTTCATTGAAAGTTGTTGAAGAAAGACAGATTCCGGGATCTGATCAGACTTTCGGAATCCGATCACTTTTCCGACCTCTGATCATGATTTCAGGACTTCTTGTTTTTTTACATGTTCTGAACTTTTCATTGAGAGCGACAGTCGGCTTGAAACAGGAATTATGAAACCTGATAAGAGCATTTAGCTGGCATCTCATTTCTTCCTGATCAGCCTGAATTTTTGACATTGTTTTCAGAAGATTTTCCAATAATGGCACTTCTGACTGGTAATCCTTTGCCAATTCCACAAAATTTCCCATAATTGATTTTTTTAATTGTCTGACTTAATAAGGACTTTTATAAAATAATGAAATTCTGCTACTTACTCTTGTTTATGATGGTTGAATATTCCGGGGAAGAAAGGAATGGGGCCCACACGGGATCGATCTGTAACAATTTCAATGAAAAACACGAAGGTCCATTGAGTAAATCCTCAATCAGCGGAGATGCTTTGTCATATTCTCCAAGTATAACATGGATCATTGCCATGATGATTTTTGTATCAAGCTTATCGAGGATATTCTTTTCTGCCTGTTTCATTGCCAACTGTGCTTCGGCTTCAGCGTTTATTGCATCACCCTTATAAGCCAGGGCAATTCCTGTATAACTGTGAAGCAAATGATCATTAAACTCAGAAGCAGTATATTTTTTAAAGCTTATCAGAGCAGTATCAATATAACTTTCTGCAATCTGATTTTGTTTGAGCAACCTTGAGATCTGTGCGAGCAGAAGGTATTTGTTTCCGGGGAATCTGAACACGGAAGGATCCCGGTTGTGAGCTGTATCAAATGCTTCCCTGTATTTCTTATCATAGATCAGCATCCTGATCTGTAATTCTGTTAAGTCCTCAGTTGTACTGTTAGCGGCAAGCCTGTAAACAGACCATGCTCCGGCAGTATTTCCATTCTTCAGGAGCAGTGCTTCTATTTTGTTTAAATAAGGAGCATACCATGAAGGCAATGCGTCAATAGCAGCCTGATGATAAATAATTGCAGAATCAAACTTATGGAGATAGGTATATGATAGTCCGATATTTGTAAGAAAAATTGATTCCCGGGGCCGGAGTCTGATGACTTCCCGCATAAGTTGCTGTGACCTCTCCCACTGTCCGGTTTTTCTGTAAACAAGAGCCATATAGAACAGAGGCCTGTAATCACCCGGATCCATCGATGAGGCTCTGCTGAAATGCAGGAGTGCACTGTCAGGCTTGTCAGCACAATAATAATAGTAAAAACCCAGGGCATTCTCGGTTTCCGGTAGGTCTTTATTTAAATTACGGGCTTTTTTAATATCGGCAATGCATTTTTCAAGATGAGATGAATCAAGCTGTCTCATATAGATCCCCCAGGATCTTGCAATGGCACGTCCTGCATAAGCTTCTGCAAACATCGTATCGGATCTTACAGCATCAGTATAACTTTCGATCGAGGATAAGATGCTTGTCGAATCAAGCATTTTGTTACCTAAAAGGTATCTCAGTAAAGCATCATTGGATATCCTGTTTCCTGAAATATAATCATACAGCGCACTTGTATTAAGGGTAGGCTCCTTATCAATGATCGCCATCTCACTCCGGGTTATGCGCTTCTTCAGATTGACAATAACAGATCTTACAACATCACCTGTTATAACTGATATCATTTTCTCATCCCAGGGGTATTCGTTCGACCAGAGACGCTTATTTTCATTACAGGTTATCAGTTCAACCCACAAAGAAATCTTGCTGTCTGCCTTTCTGAAATTACCAACCATCATAAAATCAGTGCCGGATTCCTTTAACAGGGAATTTAATTCTTTTTCATCCCTGCATTGTTCCATCCTGAACCTTGATACCGGTGAAATTTCCTTAATATTATCCAGCTTGTTATAAACCGCCTCAATAAAGTTAGGTGCAGCAATATTCAGTGATGTATCAATTTCTGTATTCCTGAGAGGTATAAATGCAAATATCTTTTCCCTTCCGGATCTGTAAAGATATCTGTATCCGAACAGTACACCCGCAAGTACAATTATGGCAAGCAGTGTTAATAAGATCTTTTTGATGTTCCCGGCAGGAATTAAACTCTTTCTAATGTGGAATTTTTCCTTAACAGTTTCAGCCGGACCGCTAACAGGCAGTACACTTTCATTTGTGTTCAGATCCGCAGATTTCATACTGTGGATAATCTCGGCGATCACATTGGCAACTTTGTTTATCTGGTCGCGGTAGTATGTCTTATTTATATTATCCTTCGGATTGTCTTCCTCTGATCTCAAAGGTCTGTTGACACCCGGTGATTTATAAATGAATTCAACTCCTCTGATAACACCACCAAGAGTTTCCTCACAAAGTTTATTATCATCACTGTCAAGCTCATGGATCCTTACCGGAAGAACACGGTTTACAACATTCCGGTTCATAAGAGTGATTTTCAGACCAAAGCGGTCTTCAGAAGCGAGCTCAATAAAGGCTTTCAGCTCATTTTCCCAGGCAAATGACTTCGGGTCGCAATAAGTCCGGGAAATAACAGGTATAAATACCAGACATTTAAGCTTCTCCTTCAATGATTCATATACATCATGTGTTTCAAGAAGACCATCGTGGGGATTCTCATCAAAATAAATGGATATATCTTCCTTGAATGTAGCTTCAAGCTCTCCTTTCAGCTGATTGACAAATTCGGTAACCCAGCCTTCATGTTTGTTATCTTTCTGACGATAGCTGATAAAAATATCATATTCATATCCCTGAATGACACTCGCCATGTTACCTGTTCATTGTTATAAAGTTACGAAAGAAAGAAACAGAAGTCAAATCTATTTTTCTCTTTCTTTCAGTAATCTGAACAAGAGTAACAAAAGTATATCATAAAAAGTATTGTCCGGTTGTAAGGGTATCAACCGGGATCAGGTAATAATTATCAGCAATTATTGCCTTTCAGGATAATGTTTGCCTGGTGACTTTTCTGACTTAAACAGCCGGTTGCATCCAGATGAGCTGCCTGTCAATATTATTGCTCAGTTTATAGGTCCTGATATGATCGCTTATCCTTTCTCCTATGATTTCGATTTTATTCAGATCGGCAACACCCAGATTTGCCTGGGCACAATAGTTTAAATAACCCACTTTTGCGAAATCCACACCCATCAGTTCGACACCTACCCTGTCTGCTGCCAGCCAGTCGGTACTTGCCACACATATTCTGTGATCGACAGGAGTGCCATTGTTAGGTCCATTACCTTCCATTCCCTCGAAACCGTCGATGATGGCAAGATGAGGATGAAGCCTTGGTGCAAGATCAAAAAGGTTGTAGTTGATCCCCCTGAATCCGCTTCCATGTACAATTGCCTTATCGCTCCTTGTACCTTCCTTACGGTTCTTTCCCCATGAAAATCCCGGATCTTTTATCGGTGCCCCGAAAATTATATTTTTAAGAGAAAGTGTAACGACTGCACGGTCGTGGGTCTTCATCCTTGAAGCTGATATTATATACGAATCAGGACTCAGCAGTACGCTGGAGAATCTTACGGGATGAGGTCTGAAATCTTTTTCATCAAATACATAAAGAATCTCATATTTCTCCTGATCCAGGTCAACCAGCTTTACGTTATATTTTTCTGCCAGCCTGATATATCCGAAATTACTGTATCCCTCAATGGCCGGACCGGGAGCAGATGACTCGGCAATTATAACATTATCAAGCTTCTTTATCGACTTCAGGAATTCAAGGATACCTTCAATTGTACCGACATGTGTAGCTGCCAGCTGAATGGTCATTGATACATTATTTGGCTTGATCACCACACGGCGGTTACCTATTGCCCTGCGGATCTCCTTTGAAAACGGCTCAAGGGCCCTGAAGGTGATATCGGCGCGACTATCTCCCGTGGTAAGCGATACGTGTGATGATCCCGGATCCGTAATAAAAGGTGCAGCTATTTGCCTTAAAGTGTTCTCAGGCCTGATAAATGCTGTTGCAACACCTCCCATTACTGATGTCCTGATGAAATTACGGCGGTTTAATGTAGTCATTACTGTCGGTTTTATATCGCCAAAAGTAAAAAATTAACTGCTAATATTCAAAACCTGCGATTCACGATCCATGGCCTCCGGCAAATGCCGAGACGATTGCAGCCGGAAAAAGATCTACGTATTATAATATGTATTATAATACGTTTTTTAATACGTTTTTTAATACGTAGATAAGGAGACCATACTGTCTGGTAATTAATTCTGTCAGGAACCCGGCATTGTCAGGATTATATTATCATAATGTCAATAAATTCTTCTAATTACTTATAAATAAAATCCGAATTTTGAAACAATTTGGGATTTGCATCGTATTTTTGTTTTACGGATTGTCTAATCTCTGAAATATCAATGTCAGGCATAAAGAAGGTACTATTTATTTTTCTGTTTTACCCTTTTATTATAATCTACGGGCAGGAGACACCTGTTAATCCGGTTGCGAACAAGGTTTTCACTCCTTTTGTTTTCAATCCGGCAATTGCAGGCAGCAAGGATTTCCTTTCAGTTGATCTTATTGCAGCTCTCCAGAACAAACAGTATACACAATTGCTTGGGGCAAATACAAGGCTCCGTAAAAAAGGAAGCAGCGGTTTTAACGATCCTTCGATGAAGGAATTTTCCAACATCGGGATCGGAGCTTATGCTTTCAATGACCTGACAGGCGATTACCGCAATACAGGTATCAGTTTAGCCGGAGCATACCATATTCCTCTGGGAAGGGAAAAGTTATCTTTCCTTTCAGTGGGAGCTGCTGCAAAAGGTATTTTCAGCCACTACCCCGGAGATGCTGACCTTGGAAAACCGGCTGTTGATTCAATATTCCCGAACCTCGATGCGGGGATCTATTTTTATAATCCTGTTTTCCATGCAGGGATATCTGCCACAAATATTCTTGCCAGACCACCTGCTGCCGATACAATTCCGGTATCGAGACAATATTTCTTCACTGCCGGATTCAAGGCGGTACTGAGCAGAAACCTGAATATAGTGCTTGAACCGATCGTCATAGCAAATATGGGTGATTCACTTCCCGGTAAGATCATTGATATGATCCACCCGGGATTGAAACTATATCTTGGCAATTTCTGTATGGGATCTTATCTTAATGATTATGACAGGATCCCCTTCTTTTTTCAGTACAAATATCCCGGATTTTACATCGGAACATTCTTTGAATTGCCGAGAAATACTCCGTTTTATAAGAAGGAGATAACCGCTGAAATAGTTTTGGGGCTGAATATAACTAAACGTAATCCTGCATATAGCAGAAAAGGTCAATGGTAAGGGATTCTTTCATAACAGGTATGAAAAGATTATTAAACTCAATAATACTCCGGTCCGCAATTATAAGTTGCCTTTTGTTAACCACAGCAGGCAGTTTTATCCGATATGAAGGTCAGAATGACAGACCTCAGTCTGTACAGCTACAGTCAGCAGGCCCGGTAAAAGTAAATTTCTTTGATCTCGAGATTGTAGCTCCATCAACGGGTGTACAGTTTTACAGGGACGGGATAGTCTTTCTCGGATTCTCTAAGAATTTTCAGAAAATGGTCGCTTCGCATGTCTCATTCGGGACAACTCAGGCATATTATGCCATCCCCGGAGATACCACATTGCAGGATCCTGATGTTTTTTCGCCCGGATTCAGGTTTTCGTATCCCTGCGATGCCATAACATTCACAATGAGTTATGACAAAATGTATTATACCAAAAAGGACAAGACGGGTAAATATGACAGGATTTTCGTATCGGATCATACCGGTGGCCGAAAGGGAAAGGGCACCTGGTCGGGCCCTGAAGAACCGCTTGATTTCTGCACAGGTAATTATACATATACTCATCCCGCTCTGTCGTATGACGGACAAATGATGATCTTTGCATCCGACAGGGAGGGAACGACAGGAAGTCACGACCTGTTCTTAACCAGGAAAAACGGTGACCTTTGGTCAGCACCGGAGAACCTGGGCAGTCTTGTCAATACCAAAGCAGATGAACTCTACCCCTTCCTCGATAATTCAAACAACCTGTATTTCTCTTCAAACGGACACCCCGGTTATGGAGGCTTTGATATTTTCGTAAGCAAATATAACGGTAAAAAATGGGAAGAACCCGTGAATCTTACAAAGCTTGTAAATTCGCAGGATGATGATGTTGCATTTACTCTTAACCGTTTGAACGGGAAGACCGGGTTCTATTCATCGATAGATAATGTAAGCAGGAAATATGCTCAGCTGTACAAGATAAGCTTTCAGGAAAATCTTAGTGCAGGAAAAACTGCAAACCTGTCTGAAGCATTTATGGAGAAGGCATTGGCTGATACTGCATTCACGTATCAGAAGCTTCTTCTTGCAAAAGCTGATGACATAGCCCGTGCTGAGAAAGAGGCAAGGATCGCGGAAACGGAAAGAGCTGCCCGGGCTGCAGAAGCAGTCAAAAAAGCTGAAGCCGAAGAAGCTGCCAAAAAAACAAAGGCTGCTGAAGCAAAGGCTGCTGAGACTAAAAAGTTAGCTGAGGAGGCAAAAGCCGCCGAAGCTAAAAGGCTGGCCGATGAGGCAAAAGCCGCCGAAGCTAAAAGACTTGCCGATGAGGCAAAAGCCGCTGAGGCTGCAAGAATTGCGGAAGCAAGGAAGCTTGCGGAAGAAGCAAAAGCTGCTGAAAAAACAAAAACCGTTCTGGCCGCAAAACAGGTGAAACCGAAAGTTGATACCGTAAAAGTGATCTCTGCAGTTTCCGAAACCCTCAGGGATGTTGTTGTTTACAGGGTTCAGTTCCTTTCCGCTGCGACACAGAAAACCATTAAGGACCTGGTTGTTGAAGGTAAAACCTATACTCCTTATGTATATTTCTACCTGAAGGAATACAGGTACACAGTTGGTGAGTTTACTTCGCTTGAACCCGCCAGACAACTACAGTATGCAATGAGAAGGGCTGGCTACCCGCAGGCATTTGTCGCTGCATTTAAGAATAACGTGCGTTCCCTCGATATCGCTAATTTCCGCTGACCATAAACGACTATCATGGTTACTTCATTGAGAATCCCGCTCCAGCGTATAGCAGTTAACCTTCTCAGAATAAAATAAACCACCCCGGCCAGAACATCTATATACTGCACATTAGATGATCTTGTGTTCTGGCCACCCCTCCTTAAAAAAAGGAGGGGAAACTTTTGTCCACAAAACTTCGCTAAGCTGACGGCTATTCTCTCCGGCGGGACGAACTATCCTTTCTGTTTATTGCAGGCTTTCCTTTGCATACCTGAGAGATATGCTGTTGAGTTCACAAAGTCCGACCGTTTTTACATGATCCTGGCCCTCACTTATAACATAATTCAGGAAAGCAAGAATTGCAGGATCGGCAGGTTTGCCAATAGAACCAAGGGCAAGATCCCTGCATAGATTTTCCGGATAAATCCCGAGCCATACGCTCCTGTGCGCGGTCTCCAGATCACTGAAAGGCCTTTCGACCCGGCCTATTGTGTTGTCATAATCGAGATCAAAAGGTATTATATGAATATTTTCAGCTCTCTCTCCTGTGGGAGTATGAAAAGCATATGATAAGTTACAATATCCCGCAGCAAGTATATTATTCTTTACATTACTTATCATCTCATCATCACCCCTGACTCCAATCCCTTTAAGATCAGTAACCTTCCTGAAGCAGAATCCGGCCAGAACATCGGCGGCACCTGACTCATCTGCCCGGTTATAAACCACCGGCCTTGCATTTCCTGCAGTATCGAGCAATTCACCCCAGGTCGGAGGAACTGAAGTGGTAAACAACTTTTGTATCTCATCGGGACTGAGACCCTGTTTCAACAGTCTTGACAGATAAGGATTCTTATCATTAACAATTATTGCGACACCGTCTTTGGCCACCGGCATCAGCCATATTCCTGCCTCCTTCTCATCGTCAGTAAGAGGTCTTGATATCATTGCCAGATCGGCTTTCCCGTCAATAAGATCAACAATACCCTGCCCTGTACCTCGCTCCAGTACTTCAATTTTTACATCAGAATGGATCTTCATGAAGTCGTCGGCCCATTTTTTTACAACTCCGGTAAGGGCATAGGCTCCGCTTATTGTGAAGTTTCCTGAAACGGCTTCTTGCCGGGCACCGTCAGTATCTGTTCCGGTATTTTCCGCTTTCCGTGCTTTACATCCTGCGATCAGAGCAACTGCCAGTAAGAGTATAAATATCTTTTTCAAGGTTCTTTTTTTTTATAAAGTTATAAAATATTCAGTCAAAAAATCCAGTCTGAAATATAAATGATCTTTATCAGATGCTTCAGCGGACAGGGATGAGATCCCCATTAAACTTCATTACCTTTCCTTTTCCGGTTTCGGATGAGAATGATTTATTACCATATCTCAGAGACAGTGGATATCCTGCATGCGAAACCACTTTCAGGGCAACAAGTTTTCCCTGTTTCCATTCAAAGTCGAGTTCAAATCCACCCCTGGCACGTATGCCCCTTACTTTTCCTTCGGGTATGCCGGCAGGTAATGCAGGCAGTATATCTATTGCGGAAAGGTGGCTTTGAAGCAGCATTTCAGCAATTCCTGCAGCACCTCCAAAATTACCATCGATCTGGAAGGGAGGGTGTGCATCGAACAGGTTCGGATATGAACCACCTCCTGAAGAACCTCCTCCCGATGTTAAGGCATTTGCCCTCATTGCCGGTCTTAAGAGCATCCCGACCATTTTCCAGGCATGATCTCCGTCCAGGAACCTTGCCCAGAAATTGATCTTCCATGCCAGGCTCCATCCTGTACCTTCGTCACCCCGGGCTATAAGTGATTTTTTTGCAGCTTCCACAAATGCGACATTCTCCTCACGGTTTATTTCCCGGCCGGGATGGATGCCCCAGAGATGAGATACATGCCGGTGTTTGTTATCCGGATCATCAATATCTTCCATCCATTCCTGCAACTGGCCGAATTTTCCTATCCTGTAAGGAGCGATCCGGGGAAGGATCTGCTTCAGGGTGTCAGCAAATGCATGATCTGTATCAATTAATTCTGAAGCTTCAATACAAGCCCTGAAAAGGCTCCTTATGATCTGGTGATCCATCGTAGGTCCGTATACAAGTCCTCCGTTCTCCGGAGAATTGGATGGAGATGAAACCAGATAGCCCGTTTTGGGATCAGTAACAAGGAAATCGGCATAAAACCGTGCCGCACCTTTCATGACGGGCCAGGCTCTTTCCTTCAGAAATTTCCTGTCACGGCTGTACAGGAAATGTTCCCAGAAATGATGTGCCAGCCAACCGCTCCCTGTCACCCATATTCCATGATTTGAAGCATTGATGGGTGCAGCTCCCCTCCAGATATCAGTATTATGATGAAGTACCCATCCGCGGGCATTGTAATGCACACGGGCAACTTTCCTTCCGGATGGGATGAGTTCTTCAACCATCCTGAATAGTGCATCATGACAAGCGGCAATATTAAGGACCTCCGCCGGCCAGTAGTTCATCTCAGTATTAATGTTGACCGTATACTTGCTGTCCCACGAAGGATTAAGCTTATCATTCCAGATACCCTGCAGATTGGCAGGATATGTTCCTTCACGACTCGATGCCAGAAGCAGGTAACGTCCATACTGAACATAAAGTGCTGCAAGCGAATTATCCATCGATTCCGGGATACGGGATATCCTCTCTGCTGTCGGAAGATCTTCCCTACCGGATTTGCCAAGATATATCGAAAACCTGTCAAAATAATTCCTGTAATCTGCAATATGATCCTTCTTAACCTTGTTGAAAGATCTGTTACCAATATCAGTTAAATATTTAACACATTTTGCACCGGGATCTCCCGATACATCCCCGGGATTTACGAAATTCGTTGCGGCGCTTATCCACAGCACTGCATGGTTTGCCATTTCCACATGGAGGCTTTTTTCTCCCGCTACAATTTTCCCTCCCTTTGCCACTATCTTAACTATAGCGGTCCCGGAGAGAGCTCCGTCTTTCACCTTTACGTTAAGCTCTATCATCCCGTCATCTGTTGTTACAACTGAAAAACCATCATGAGGTGAGGTGATAAGTACATCGAATGTGAGACTGTTTTTCTTACCTGAATTGAGGTTTACAGCCATTACATTATCAGGATAACTGGCAATATATTCTCTTGTAAAAAGTGTATCTCCCACCCTGTAGGATGTCCTGCACACTGCATCTGAAATATCGAGTTCCCGTCTGTAATCAGTAACTGTCTCATGATGCGGGAAATGAATGAATATATCTCCGAAAGGCTGGTATTTCTGCTGCCTGAGGGGTACACTCATGAACTTTTCCAGCGCCAGCTTTTCAGCTTCATCCTGCCTTCCCTGCCATAACAGTTCCCTGATCCGTGAAAGATGGTCATATGCTCCTTCATGTGAATAATCGTGCGGACTGCCGGCCCATAATGTCTCTTCATTGAATTGTATCCTGTCAACTGCCGGCCCTCCGAATATCATTGCTCCCAGACGTCCGTTACCTATCGGAAGGGCTTCCTCCCAGACTGATGCCGCATGTTCATACCATAGTTTTAAATCATTGTTTTCCTGAGCCTTACAGCTTAAAGTGAAACCGATTAACAGAAAGACAAATATTACAGCTCCCGGCTTTTTCATATATTGATGATTTTAATAATAACTCAATTTATTGTATGGCTGAAATTATAATAAATCGTGACAGCTTATGTGAGTTTTAAATCAGCAATATAGTAAACATTAAGATACAAACTTAATAAGTTTAATCCATTAATTTCCCTAATTCACTGAATTCCTTTGTGTTCCTCGTGATCTATTTATATTTAACTTATATGCAGCAATCAATAATAATCAGTGTCTTTAATACAGAATAAACAAGAAAATAAAAAATGTATAAGATCATGAAAAATCTGAAGGAATTATCGCTGATCATTTTGTGTCTTGTCTTCACCGCCTGTGTTGATGGCCAGTTCCGGAAAACAGTCTATGGGAACGGCAATGTGAGTACGGAAGAAAGGACTCCCCTCAATGCACAGGGAGTAAGGGTGAGTACAGGTATAGATGTTTATCTGAAGCAGGGGAATGAACTGAAACTTGCTGTTGAAGCAGATGAGAATTTGCATGAATACATTATTACAGAGGTGAAAAACGGAGTCCTTAATGTATATACCGATGCAAATATCCGGCGTGCAGAAATGAAAAAAGTATATGTTACCCTGAAGGAGATAAATAGTGTCAGTACATCAAGTGCGGGTGATATTATCGGAATGACAGCGATAGAGACGGATGATCTCAGGATATCTGCCAGCAGTGCAGGTGACATCAAGCTTGAAGTATATGCCCGAAAGATCGGAAGAGCACACGTCTGAACTCCAGTCACGAGATTCCATCTC
>CAYQZL010000038.1:1259-31866 GCA_964421975.1 uncultured Rikenellaceae bacterium | reverse complement strand
GCTTCATCGCTGCTGGTGGTTGACTTCCAGTCCCATTCAGGATCCGCTGCCCTTCGCCAGGGTTTATCTTCATACTTGTATCCCCGTCTTTCAAATGAACGGGAAGGGAAACCAGGTACAGGATTTATTGTATAAAGTCTTTCCATTGCATCAAGCGATTCCCTGATATTGGCAAGTGATTCTTCTGACCTTGTTACCGAATACCTGAAAACCTGTCCCGCCAGGTACATCGATGTCCATAGGCCGTCATTATCCGAATCCTCGAGAGATCCTGAAGTAATATCTCCGTTTTCCATCCGTGAAATAGTCGCATTAAAGCCATGTCTTATGTGACGTTCACGTACCTGTCTTTCGAAAAAAGCAGCTTTTTGTTCAAGTGTCATTTCATTGAAAAAGATCCTGGCCAGCCCTTTGTCAGTAAGTACAAGAACAGAATTTGCGGGCCCTGAGGCAATATCAAGAACATTATCCGACGGCAGCCACCTCTGCGAAGCGTAATAATCATACTTACCGTCTGCCGCCAGCTTAAATGCACCCTTACTGCTGCCAAACCATAAAGTGCCATTTATGTCAGAGATTACAGTTATATCCGGACAGGGAAGTTTATTATATATATCACTCTCAACTTCTTTCGATTTGCCGTCAATAACAAAATATCCTTCATGCGTACCCGCGTATATTTTACCGTTCGTCGCCGCGATACAGGTAATATTATTATTTTCAAGTACAGGTTCAATTTTTTTGCCGGAAGGATCAAATGTGCTTATCATTTTTTCCCCTAGAATCCAGTAACAATTATTTATGTTCTCGAACTCTATATCCCTTATTTCATCTGAATGTTCACTTTCCCATATTACCCCTGTATCATCCAGCAGGGTTATTTTTCTGCCGTCTGAAACAAGAAAATTAAAATCATTCCCTGCTTCAAGGATGCCGGCACCGGTCATATTGTGCTTTACATAAAGCTTCCCGGCCCAGGCATTGCTCAGAACAGCAGTGTCATCAACATAAACCAGCTGATCATGACAGATAGTCATTCCGGCTATTTTTTTATCTGATAATGGTTTATAGTGAAGATCCTTTACAAGTTTTCCGGGAAAGAGGAATTTGCCACCTGAAGGCCTCATCAAGCCTTCCGAGGAATATATCTGGACATACCCGTTCCGGTCAGACAAAACATTTTTTAGTGTAATCTCTTCATTGCCGGTAAGATACTTTATACTGTAATCCTGAATGAACAGGGTATCCCTGTGATATTGAATTAGATCAGTGCTGTTACTGTTACAGCCTGCAAAACAGATTATTATACTTATAAACAGGATCAGACCGGAAATCTTTTTCATACAGGGAATTTTTTAAAGTTGAAAACGATTATGCGATCCCGGCATTTCATTGTGGATATTTGAGGAGATTAATGCCAGGAGTGTGATCAGAATTACAAGGCCTGCCAGCCATATCAACCACTTTCTGCCGTTCAGTCTGCCTTCCGGCTCATCAAAGAAAGCAGGATATTGCTGCAGTGCCAATAATAATATTATCACAAAGTTTAACCAGTAAAGATGATGGTTAAGGAGGAATGTACCTGTTAATGCACCGGTCGCAATATAGCTGATGGTAATATATGCAGCGAAGAACGTCAGGAATACCAGCATTACGTTCTTTCTGAGGAATCCGTTTTTTGAATTATTAAGGGTCAGGCATGTTATTACGGCTGAAGAAATAATGACTGCTATTGCTGACAGACTGCTTAAAAGTGCCGGATTCTCGGGATTTATCAGTTCTTTGAATTTGCCGAGAAATTTATTATAACCAAGCGACTGGGAGAATACGATGAAAGGTATGAAAATAAAGACTATTATCAGAGCTGCTTTGTTTTCCCATTTTTCAGGGGTGGAAGACACATCAGGCCACTTGGAGCTCAGAATACCGTAAGCAAGGGATATCCCCCCGAAGAATCCTATGCTGTATTCCATTACATTCCACATATTGAATTTTATCTCCATTATATTGCCGATAGTCTGGAGGAAATTACCGAATGCAAATCCGAATCCTCCTCCCAGTGCGGTTATCAAAGCAACACGTAATGCAGATCTGAATTTATTTCTCTCCATGTACCACAGCATTGCGAGTCCTGCACCAAGACATACAGCCCAGGCTTCGGATCGGGGAGGGGTCATAAGAATCTCGAGTTGCCCTACAAGAAGATAATATAAGATCAATCCACCTGCAGTCATTTCAGCAAGCAGGTTCCCCCATTTTACTTTATTTGTCTGCGATGATTCAAGTGTCAATCCGGTCAGCCCGCCACCAAGGAGTCCGAACAATCCCCCGATCAGGAACAGCATGATCAATCCATACAGTGCATTCGGGTAACTGATGCTTCTTCCATAGCCCACCACAATTCCATAACTGATCATGCCCCCTGTACCCCAGCCAACAGCGGAGCTCAGAGCAATGGTCAGCATTTTTGCATACCAGTCCGGACGTTTCGAAACGATCACAAGTGCGAGAGAACCAATTGCTCCCGCCCAGGCGGCACCCTGCTCATGACCGAACTGTCCCCGGACTGCCCATGCAGTGCCGAGAGTCATACCGACTATAAGAATACCGATCCACTGTTTCTTGATCCGCATATTACCGGGATTTTACCTGCTTAGAAGTGATTCAGCATTAATACGGACCTTTCTGACCGCATCTGCAAACATGTCCATATCACTTTTAGCACCCATGAGTACTTTATGATGAACACATACCGATTCTTCGGAATAGATCCTGTCACATACCGGCAGATCAAATCGTGCCGGATTTATTTCTTTCCAGTAATCTTCATTTAGTTTATGTCTTGAAGGTTTTGTTAGAGGCGCATAAAGCGAGCATTTATTTAAGGGGAAATAGCTTGGAGCGATCTCTATACCAAGCTCTGCTGAAAGAGCAGACCGGAATTTTGCCAATGGGAGATCCCTGAATTCTGTACTGTTATATCTGAATGAAAAGTTGTAATAGGCTTTCCCCGTTTCGCGTTTATCTTCTTTCATCAGACTGATTCCCGGGATCTCTTTCAGGAGAGAGTTTAAATAAGAAGCATTTTCTTCTCTTAAACGGTTTTGTTCAGGAAGCCTTTTGAGTCCCTCGATCAGGACCGCAGCCTGGAATTCGGTTATCCTGTAGTTACCTGATTGCAGAAAATTGCCTTCATCGAAATACAGACCTGCTCCTTTATCGGCCTTTTCGGTACCGGACGGTTCAGGTCTTCTGCCGCAGTTTCGCAGGGCATCAAGTCTTTCAAATAAGTTGAAACTGTTGGTGGTAAGGGCTCCTCCTTCTCCTGCAGTGAGGATTTTTGAAAGCTGAAAGCTGAAACTGCCTATATCGCCAATACTTCCTGCCTTCTTACCAATCCATTCACCCCCGTGTTTATGGGCACAATCCTCGATTACGAACAGATTATGCTCCCTGGCGATATTCATTATTTCATCCATATCTGCAAAGGAACCATACAGATGCACCGGGATAACTGCTTTTGTGCGCGGACTTATTGCTTCCCTGACTTTTTCAGGGTCAATACACCATGAATCATCACATACATCAACAAGAACCGGTGTTGCATTGACATCAAGTACTGTTGCTGCTGTAGCCTGCCAGGTAAGTCCGGGTAGTATCACTTCGTCACCCAGACCTATTCCGCAGGCCTCAAGTGCCATCTGTAATGTAACTGTTCCGTTTGCAGCCGATAATGCATACTTTACTCCGTTGAACTCTGCATACATGTTGTTGAATTTGGTTTCCACCGGTCCGTTATATGACCAGATCCCGCTTCTGAGGGTTTCTATCAGGGCACGTTCTTCATTTTTGTCCCAGACCGGCCATGCAGGCCAGGGATTTGTTTTTGTATTGCGGACCGGAGAGCCCCCGATAATAGCCAGTTTACTCATATTTGTTTTTATAAGGAGTTTAATTTAATGTGACAGGTTTTACATTCCATCCGTTTATCTTCATAACAGGCTTATTGCCATCCGAATCTTTAAGAAAATATGTAGCTGTATATGTACGATCCTCCCCTGGCAGCAGAGTAACGTAATTGTCTTCCCAATAAACCGGCAATACCGGACTACCCGATGAAGCATCAATCAGATCAAAGAAAAGGAAAAAAGCAATAGATTCTGACGGATTCTTAATCCTGAGTTTGACAGATCCGTTCTTTTCATCTTTTGAGTACTGATAATCATATGCCAGCTTGACTTCAGGTAACCTGTCAAGCATAGTATAATCAGCATATTGTTTTGTCGGTGTATAATATGGCCACGGCAGTTTTGCTGATGCCTGATAATCGAGTATGTCTTTTTTAACCGAAAGCCAGTAAATACTGTTATCAATCTCGTGCTTGTCTTTATCAAAGATCCTCAGATCGAGGAAATAAACCGGTGTAAGATTCTTGATTTCAGGAAGTACATAAATGAACCTGGAGGTATTGGTTTTGATATTTCCTTCCCACTGACCGGAAAAGATCTCTTTTGAATTAATATCGAATACCCTGATCGTTACTGTTATATTTTCAGCATCCGACAGATCTTCATTGGCAAGATAAATATCATTGAATCCGTACCTGTATATTGCATGAAGGGGGGTGCAGGCTTTACGGACAGCATAGAAAGCTCCGTTAGGCTGAAGATATGTATCATATAATTGCCAGATCAGTTCAGGCCAGGCTGAATTGAGCTTCCATTGAATTAGTCCGGTGCTTACCGGTTTATGGGCAATGAATGCTTCAAACATCGGCCTCATGAGTTCATAATTGCTCACCTGTGCTTTATAGGCAAAATCTTCAATGTTTGAGGATTCGCCATATCTGGCCGATAATGCTCTCAGAAATCTGTCAAGGGTGGTGAACTCATTTCTGCCAGTATGGTATTCCCAGAATTTTTTGTCGATAGGCCAGAGGCTCTCCTCAGGAAGCATCTTCCTGAGTGATGCAAGCGGGGGAATTTCTTCCCCGGGGCAGGTTTCGGTGTTAAATCCCCAGGCACCGCCAAGTGTAGTATCTGTATACCAGTAATGTGGAGGAGTAATTGCATAAGGCCCCAGCATTTTCATTCCGGTAGGCCCGCTTATTTCACTGTACAATGGTGTTTCCGCAACAACATTGTTCCTGTCTGTCCCGGCGCCGCCGGCTGAAGTAACATATGGACGTGAGGGATCATATTCTTTAAACATTCCGATATATCTGCGTTCAAGATCAGGATGAGGAAGTTTATCACTTCCAAGCATCCATACAAATATTGATGGATGATTCCGGAGCCACATCATCTGGTCGAACCATGATGCTGCGATAAGGTTTATATCCTCTTCGGTCACCGGGCCGCCATACTTTTCATGTGTTGGTTTGAGAAGATATTCTTCCCATTCCCAGTGGCAGTTCCACCCGATCATTACCATAATACCATATTCATCACACAGGTCATATAAAGATTCATCTTTTCCCCAGAAACCTTCACATCTTATGCTGTTCATATTCATGTGCTGAACATATTTAAGCTGTGCTTCCACAGAAGCTTTGGTATCCTGAAGAAGTACATCGTCTGTCCAGCCTCCTCCTTTTATGAGAACAAATTTACCATTGACCTCAAAAACCCGGTTCTGTCTTTTATCAAGGTAGCTCGATATTTCTCTTATTCCAAAGCGCTTTTCAACCCTGTCAGTGATCTTGTTGCCGGAAATAAATTCAGCCTTCAGATTATAAAGATTTGCCTCTCCCATTCCATTTGGCCACCAGAGTTTTACATCCTTTACTGATAATCCGGGGAATTCTTCCGGGGTGAGACTGACTGATAAAATTTCGCCGGCTTTCACTTCCACTTTCTTCTCCAAAACTCCAAGCTCATAATCTACTCTGAGAGTACCTTTTATGTTTTTACCTGTACTGTTTACCAGTTCAGTCTGGAAGAAAATATCAGCATCTCTCAGTGTTTCCTTATTGACTTTTGAATAAGCGAAGGGGCTTCTGATCTTAATTCCTTCATTGATCTCAAGGTAGACCTCCCTGAAAATACCCAGGTTTCGGTCCCGGGGCAACGGATTCCAGTCAACAAATCCGATAGAATATTCTCCGTCGGCATGCTGCAGCATTTTTAGTGCAACCGTATTTTCTCCTTCCTTTACATAATCACTTATATTGAATGTGAACATACGGTATGTTCCGGCGAACACATTCCTGTCAGCTACAAGTTTCCCGTTAACCCACAGATCGGCCCGGTAATTTATACCGTTAAAACGAAGTGATACAATACTATTCAGATCATCTTTTGTCAGGTTGAAAGTGGTCCGGAACCACCAGGGTTGTTTAAACTGTTCAGGATCGACACTCTGCATATTGATGCCGAAATATGGATCCTCAATAACCTTATAGGTTGCCATGCTTCCCAGGACAGTTCCGGGTACGACTGCATCATACCATGTATCTGTACTGAAATCATTGAGGGAGATTATTTCTTCCTCAGTGTTATCCAGCTTATCGCGGGCCTGCATTTTCCATCCGGATGAGAGAGTTTCAACTCTGGAAGTTAAACGTTCAGAACAGGCTGAAAGGGATAGCATTGTTATTATCAGAAAAATCGTTGTTGACTTTTTCATTTTTGCCAGGTTAGTTTGTTGTCCGGAAATCTCAAAAATTTTAACTTAAATTTAGCAGGGTATTATTATGTTAATATTTTGACTTTGTGAACCTTCGATCCTTCGTGTCTACGATATAACTCACCCCTAAATCCCCCAGGGGGGACTTTTGAGTCTGAGCGCCCCCTAGGGGCAAGGGGTGGCAGGAAGGGCAGGGGTCATTATAGTTGATGTCCCTGAGTTCTCTGAGGTTATACACTTTGTGGCAGGTAAAAAATAAAACTAATCACTAAATTAATAATAGCAGTGACACAAGTTAAGATAAAATTAAAACAAAGTAAAGTGTAATTTTATCTTTTAATTGATCATCTACAGATAATGAGACGATTCATCAGGATTACCGGTTTTATAATTATCATTCTTTTATTGATAATATCATTAAGCACTTCACTGGTCAGGAGGAGTTCATATTTTAATGAGGACTACTATGAAATTACGAATGTCAGGATTGACAGTATCCGGACAGATATGACTAAGATCAATGGGCCCGTGGAAGCAGGTTTTGCAAAAGTCAATCTGACACCGGTAATTAAGGACACCGGTAATTATTATGAAGGGCAATTCAGAAGATTCCCTCTTGCCGGGTATGGAGACAGGAAGGGGAATCCGGCCACCGGAGTGCATGACAGTATATATGTTAAAGCTGTTGCAATCAAAACCACTGACGACACTATCGTTTTTGTCGGTGCTGATTTACTAATTATGCCGCCAAATATTACTGATTCTGTGGCAGGTTTCCTTTCCCGGAATGGAATCAGAAGGCAACAACTGGTATTTTCCGCGACTCATACCCATTCCGGTCCCGGAGGATGGGCGCCGGGGTTCATTGGAAAACAATTTGCAGGAGAGGTAAATATAGACATGCAGAAGTTTCTGGCAATCCGGATAACAGAATGTATTCTGGCAGCACTAAATGATCTCAAGCCTGCCAGGACCGGAGCAGGCAATTTCAACGCCGGAGATTTTACAAGGAACAGGGTTATGGGAGAAGCCGGGACGAGAAATCCGGATTTTAGTTTTTTAGTGTTTGAGCAGATCGGTTACAGAAAAGCGATCATTGGTTCATTTTCTGCACATGCGACAACTATTGGTGCGGAAAATATGGAAATCAGCGGTGATTATCCGGGTTACTGGCAGAGGAGGATTGAAGGCAGCTCAGCAGACCTTGCTCTTTTTATGGCAGGTTCTATAGGCAGTCAGAGCCCTGTCGGGGAAGGAGAACAATTTGACAGAGCGAAATATATTGGAGAGTCACTGGCTGACAGTGTGAATGTACATCTGGGGGAAGTAGTTTTAAATGACAAACCGGTTCTTTCCTTTGTTTCAACCTTAATAGAACTGCCTGATTATCATATCCGCATAACCCCGAAAATCAATCTCTCAACTTTCTGGAGCAAAAGGCTTATGGTTCAACCTGAGAATGTTTACCTGCAGGCAATCAGGATTGATGATATGGTCTGGATAACAACTCCCGGGGATTTCAGCGGCGAGTATGCACTTCAGATGAAAAATTCGCTTCTGGCTGAAGGATTTAAATCAAATATAACGAGTTTTAATGGCAGTTATGTCGGGTATATAGTACCAGGTCGTTATTTTTATCTTGGCGGTTATGAACCGGGATTAATGGGCTGGTTTGGTCCCGATATGGGTGAATATATGATGGATCTGATCAGGCAGGTATCGGAGATAGTTACGGGAAAGGAGAATCTTTAAGGATCCTGTTCAGTGGCATAATTGCAGACACCAATGGTTATGGCCACTTCTCACCGGACAAATTGACCACATAAATCTGGTGTTAATCTTATGATCTATAGATAAATATTAAATTGAGATACTTTCCGGCGCTATGTGATCAATGAAACCGGCTTTTTGAATCCATAAATATATTAAGTCTGTTTTTTTACTCTTCAAAACTGTCCCGTAGGGACAATATATTGGTAGAAGGATAATGATTATATTCGTATAAAGTCCCATCAGGGACGAAATCCATTTAAAGTCATGGCAAATACATATACACAGATACACATTCAGGCGGTATTTTCTGTTAAGAACCGTGAGTGTTTAATTGCTGATAGCTGGAAGAATGAGCTTTATAAATATATCAGCGGAATTATCAGGAATAATAATCATAAGCTCCTATCAATAAACGGAATGCCGGATCATATTCATATCCTTTTTGGATTTCGACCGACACAATCTTTGTCAGCATTACTTCAGGACATAAAAGGTAGTTCATCGAAATGGATCAACGAACGGAAATTTGTAAAAGGGAAATTCTCATGGCAGGAAGGATTTGGTGCTTTTTCATACAGTAAAAAAGAAATATCCAAAATAGCAGATTACATTAATAATCAGCAAATACATCATAACCGAAAAGCCTTTCTAGAAGAATACATAGAAATGTTAAAAGATTTCGGGGTGGATTACGATGAAAGATATGTTTTTACCCCTGTGGATATTGATTATAACGTACCTGACGGCACTTAAATAATACGATGTTTCCCGGGCTAACGTGATTTTGTCCCTACGGGACAGAATTTGTTAACTACCTGAATATTATTATTTTTTGGAACATTGATAAAGTTTTGCATTAGATACTTATGGATTTCCTTAAGATATAGTTGGATTGATAATTGTGGCCTCATTTGGTAAAAAAATAACTGCTCTAGTGAAAGATCTGAAGCTTTCTCAGACGGATATTGCAAAACAGACCAGATAATAAATTTCGACGGAAAGATCCCTGCTGAAGTTGTCCTTGAAGATAAAACGGCCTTAGAGCAAATGAAGCTCATTCAGCAGCTCGATGATGAAGATAAGCAGACGATTTAAATCTTATCGATAAGATGCTCACTAATAAGAAGTTTAAGGATTTCTTTCAGAAGAATGTGGCTGCACTATAATGCAAAAAGCCCCATTTCGGGGCTTTTGTATGTTAGAGTCTATTAATTTTATTCAAAGTATCTTTTTTAAAAAAACAAGTTTAATGAGATAATGTGTCATCTGGTATATCAGGTTCCAAATGATTATTAATCAAAACTTGTGACTTGTCTTTTCTATAGAGTACTTTTTTATTTAGTCTCCCATCTTTCATATAAAAACTCCATATTCCATCTTTGAAGCCATTACTAATATTACCAGAGTCTTTAATCTGCCCATCTAAATAATATGACTTCCACAGACCATTGGAAGAATTATTCATCATAAATCCTTCCTTCATTTTGGTTCCATTAGAGTAATAATATATTATTGGGCCATTTAGTTTATCTTTATGGTAAGCGCATTCAATTTCTAATATTCCTGCATGATTAAATGTAACCCAATACCCCTCTTTTTGTCCATTAATTGTTACACCTTTTTCTCTAATATTAAAGTCGCTATCAGATATATCCCTCAATTCAATTTTAGCTTCTTTATGACTGCATCCGGTAATTAATAAAATTATGAGGTTTATGATGTAAATAGGTAAGCTATTATTTCTTTTTATACTCCTCGCGCTCTCTATTATATTCATCTGTATATTTTTTGGTTCCATTTTGCTTATCTAACTCATTGCAATAGTTTAAATATTTTTCATTCCCATTATTGCCAAGCACTGAATGTTCTTCATCTCCATTTGAATCAACCTTTTGTAAGTCTCTAATATAAAGCTGTTCTTTCCCATAATATTTACCTTCACTTAGCATTTTTTCAATGGTTTTTAATAAATTGGCAGAGGCTTCTCCGTGAACAAATGATTCATGTCCCAAGGTTTGAGTTGCTTCGATTGTCCCTATTCCATCATTCAAAGTAATAACAACTCCAACACCTGCTGAGATATCTGTCTTCTCTGTTCCATTCTGTAATCTATTGTTCCAACCCTCACCTTTTTCATTAATTCTAGTAGTACCATCCATATTCCCCATTGTTGTTGATGCTCCAGAATTAAACATTAGAAGATCCTTTGACCTATCACCCTCGACAGGGAAGTAAAATGTTCTACCATTTACTTTAAAAGTGCTACCTTTTGCCATATATCGAGCTGCATAAGAATAACCTTCTTGTTTATTAAGATAATTGTATAATGCTCGATTGTGTGCTTCTCCTTTTAAAATATTCTTAATTTCGTTTCCATCAGGGGCTATAAACTTTAATGGATTATTTAACGCATAAGTATACGGTGAAATAAAAGAATACTTCTCGGCTTTGTTATCTATAGTATGCCACCTCCCAATTTGGGGGTCGTAGAACCTTGCTCCGTAATCCTGCTAGTCTACTCACAAAAAACAACACTCAAAAAAGCTCCAGGAACTCCAAAAACTGGTGTTATTCAAAGAACGTTCTGATACTAAAGATAGAGTTTTTTTCTTTTAATTGAACAAGATCTGTTTCAGTTAAAAAGAAAAAGGTTCATGGTTTCCAGTCCCGGATTATAATTCTGTCCTGGTAAAGTTTTACTTCCAGCTTTTGTTTGCCTCTCCATTTCAGCTCCCGGATGTACTCGATCGGGATAGTTACTGCATAGCTTGTGCCTCCTGCTATTTTGGTAAGGCTTCGTACCTTCCTGTCAGCTGTATTCTTAAGTGCCATGGCTTTAGTTTTTTATCTACGTAGTAAGATACGTAGTTTCCTACATAGATCCAAGGCCACCCCGCTGCCGTCCCTTCTGGCCCGTTTTCCTGTCATGCTTTTTATCCTTCCCTGCTGCAGCACATGCCGGCTTTTGTTTTTGTGTATATACGATCACTAGCGGCCCGCCTTCGCTAAAAGCTACTGCGGACGCAGTAAAAACAAAAACGGCAAGAGCTGCGCCGACGCTTTACAAAAAGACACGCCAGGAAAAACGGTCCCCAAAGCTATATTTACATAATGCAAGTTATACGCAGCCTGTTTTTCAGCGGTATTGATTATTGCGTTTCGGCTGCCTATAACTGGCATTATGTACTCCGGGCTGTCGCCAAATAGCCGCACTCCCTCCCCGCCAGGACCCCGGAACCAAAACCGCAAAAAAACAAAGCAAAGGGATGCAAGCTCCGCACTGGCCGTCCCGCAGTAAAAAAAGCAAGGGTATATAAACAGCCGGTAATGTTTGTATATTTTTAGTGGTACCGGCTGCCCTTGCTTTTTTCCGACGCTTGCATGCTGAGTGAGCTTTCTTTTTTTCCGGTTTTTTCTTTGTGGAAATGGTTTTAATAGAACTTTACACTATGGCTTAACTTTGGCTTAGATACAAACCCAGCAAGAGCGAGGGGAAGTGTCAAGGTTTCCGGCAAAAAGTTTTTTACCGGCTTCGATAGCCGAAGCTTCAGCGAAGGCTATTAAGATCTCAAGTAAAATAAAAAAGTTTTTGCCTGGAACCCGAAGGGCTTGACCTTGACTGCGGGAGGGCGGAAGCTACCTTGACTAAGCCAAAGTTTTAGTCATTTCTCGCACCGGTAGTGCAAGTTTTAAGTCAACTACCGAGGATTCCTCGGGTGTTCCAGGAGCTTTCTTCCGGCGAGCGGGTTGGCTGCGGGGCTATTTAACATAGTGTCGCATTATAGGCCTGGCCACAGAGTTTGTTTCATGGCAGGAACAACTTCCAGCGCCTATAATGCCGTCCCGATGCATCGGGATTAATATAGCTTGGGGTAATTTTTTCGGGCATGTCTTTTTGCCTGAAGGGTTGGCGCAGCTCTTTGCTTTTGGCTTTTTACCGCTAAAATCAATTAAAAGAAAAAACAAAAGCAATCCCGATTCTCGGGACAAGTTGTGCTGCAAGTGTGCCGGAGCAAAAAGCATGACGGAAAAAATTACAGAAGGGCACGGCCGCGGGGTGGCGTTGGGGATTAGTCTTCTTGGTGTCCAGATGACTTGAAGCCAATGCGTTTACGATTCTTCTGTTCAAGTTCCTGCTGCTTGACTGCCTCTAACTGTTTGAGGTATTCAAAGATCAATGATATCTGATTATCGTGTTCGCCCATTTTTTCCTCGATCTTTTCTAACCTGCGAAGGATCTCTGCATGTGATGCTAACAGTTTACGCATCCTGGTAAAGATTCTTACTACCTGTATATTTACACTGATTGCTCTGTCGCTGTTTAACACACTGGCCAACATTAATACTCCATGTTCAGTAAAAGCCATTGGCAAGTACCTGACTCCACCCCAACTTGAGGTGCCAAATTGGCTCCTCAAGTCATTAAATTCATTCGTATTCAACTCGAACATGAAGTCCTCAGGGAACCTCGTAATATTTCGCCGAACCGCCCTTTTTAATTGCTTGGTATCAACATCATATAATTCTGCAAGGTCTTTATCAAGCAGAACTTTTTTCCCTCGTATAAGATATATTTTCCCCATTATTATTTCATCCGGGATGGCAACTGATTTACTCACTTTTGGCATACTCTTCCTGTTATATGTTTAACAAAACTAATATTTTAAAATTGGACATCACAGTTTGTGACATCCGGATTTGAAGTCGCAATTTGCGACATCAAGTTTTAAGGTCACAATTTGTGACCTCAAGTTTGGAGGCGCCAGTTTGACTCCTCCATTTCATAGCAGTGGGTGACATTTATTTATTGATTCCTGCAGATCCTCCAGGTAGTTGACCTGGTATCTTTCCGTTGAGCTGATCCGCTTATGCCCGGACATGTACTGAACTGACCTTAGATCATACCGCTTTAACCAGATCGTGATCACGCTCTGACGGATATGCCTGCAGCTTTTGATCTTCGGATTTATCTGCCTTAGTGCCCTTACCAGGTGCATGAGGCTGTTTTTCATCTCTCCGGATCCATTCATGCTGATAAAAAGTTTTCTGCTTAGTGTTTTAAGATCCGGACTTTCTGCCTTTCTTCCGGGAGTGAGATTTTTATTTTTAATTGAACCAAGGATCTCAGATCTTATTTTCTGTAGGTACTCCTGAAGCTCTATCACCGGGGAAGCTTCAAGATCAATCGTCCGGCCTGCTTCATGACGGCTCCCCGGGATCCGGATCTTCCCCTCTCTTAAAAGTAAGTGTACAGGTTCAAGTCTTCCGATATCATCCGTTGTTATGGCCTGATTAACCATCAGCGATAGGATAACCTTGTTCCTGGCTGTCCTTTGGTCCGTTACCTTGCAACTCTCATAAAGAAGTTTTAACTCAGCTTCGGTTAACATGCCTGTAGGGATGTTTTTTGTCCGGGTCCGCAGGTACAGTCCATCAGCAGGATTATTACTTATGCGGTCTCGTTTCTGCAGGTAGCTCTTTAAACGTGCGTTATGCGTATATTTGCGTTGTTAATAATTTATTTCCGCAAATATGAGTTTCAGTGACAGGCTTAAGAAAGCCCGCATAGAGAAAGGGTATTCCAAGAGCGACCTGGCAAGGGAGATTAACGTGCATTACTCACAGATCGGCCGGTATGAAGAAAAAGGCGCACAGCCTTCAGGTGATATCCTGGCCAAACTGGCCAATGCTCTGGAAGTTACATCGGACTACCTGATGAACGGAACAACAGATGAGCTGGCCAACAGTTCCCTCACGGATAAGGAGCTCCTGAACCAGTTTAAAATGATCGAGAAGATGCCCGAGGATAAAAAATCAGTGGTTAAGATCTTCCTCGATGCATTTATCACAAAGGATAAGATTAAGCAACTGGCATTATAGATATGATCCTTTAAAATGTAAAGCCCGGTGTGTCGGGCTTTTGAATTATTATCACAATTATATTATTACATTACAATATTGGAACAAAATAGACTAGGTAGTCTTTAAAACTATTTGGAACTTACCTTTTCCATTAAAAAAAATGAAGATATAAACTATGTTCTAAGGTTTCTATAGCAAAACAACTATTAATATAAACATACTCTCCTTTTGGCAAATTTGGAGCTATTCTCAATCCTCTATTTTCATCATAGAAAAAAACATTGTCATTAAAATTAATCACAATATCATTCCCTTTTGTCCCACTAACATATTG
This sequence comes from uncultured Rikenellaceae bacterium, assembly GCA_964421975.1. Classification (GTDB taxonomy): domain Bacteria; phylum Bacteroidota; class Bacteroidia; order Bacteroidales; family VadinHA17; genus LD21. The sequence continues at coordinate 17,270 of CAYQZL010000038.1, read as the reverse complement.
AATATCTAAACTGTTCCCTATTTCTTCTTCTATTATCTTAATTTGTTCCCTATTTATTAGGTTGTACTGGATCAAACTCTTATCTTTTTGATAATACAAGTTGTTTCCTGAGATGCAGAACATTTTTTTTATATTGCTATCTATAATCTTATGCGAGGATGAATCAATGTTAAAACAAATCAATTCACCAGTGATAGTCTTAATAAAAATGTTCTTGTCCACTGAATCAAATAGAAAATTATTCCTCAATGATTCTCCAATACTAGAATCTTCTATCTCAAATATTTTCTGAATGGAGTCTTTTTTTAAGTCAATCAGATAGAAAACTTGGTAATCATTTCCTTTTTTAAATATTTTCTCATTAAGAGCTATAAAATTCCCATTATTCGAAATAGAAAAGCTGTTAATTACTCCTGTATCGCAGGCTGAAAACAAGTTGTCCCTTTCATTTGTAATGAAGGAATAATAATCTAAAGAAGAACCTGAAGATATGACAAAAGCATCGCTCTTTGAAGACCATGAGATATTTAGAAAATTCAAAATATAGTTATTCCCATTTAGGGGATAACTTTTGTTTTTATTAATATCATATATAAATATCTTACCTTCTAGGTACTCATCTGGTTCATTGCTATCTGATTGAAAGTATGTGACTAGTCCCAACTTTTTACTCACTCCCAAAAACCAACTGTTCTTTGAGATTAAAGTTTGACTATAACCATTCAAGGTCAAAGCAATTAGTATTGAAAATAAAAATGTCTTCATAATTTTGGTAAATTAATCTACTGACCAATGTATATGATCTTTATGACCTTCCTTTATAGTTTCTCGTGCAGCTTTCGTGGTCGCATCAAGCTTATCATGAATATACTCTGAGCCGCTCTTTTTCATTATTGAAGGACCAAAATTCTCTCTTGCTCCGGTTTGATTTTCAAAAGCATTTTGAAGTGCTTTAACTACTCCACTATCACCTATGCTTTCTACTGATTCACCATTTACACCTCCTATATCAAGAGCTTTTGCAGAGGAATGTCGACTTGTTGATTCATGACCACCATTTGTTGTTGCAGTAATCGTTACTTCTGTAATATCATTCTCTAAAGCAGCTTCTTTTACTGCACCCTCAAATGCATCTTTTAGAGTTTGTTCTACAGGGTTATCAGATGATGCTTTATCAGAAGTATCCTTAAATTTTACTGTTACGGTTGATTCAACCTTATCTTTATTGGTAACAGTAACATTTGTAAGTTTAACTTTCGTATCAGTTTTTTGTGTCTCCTGTGTTTTCGTCTCTTCTTTTTTAACTTCATCTTCTGGTCCCATTCCTAAATAGTCTGTAAACCGTATTGGATTATTAGCTGCATATGAATAAGGGGACCTAATATTAAAAATTTCAGCTAAAGGATCTACAGTAGTAAATCTTCCAATCTGGGGGTCGTAGAACCTAGCTCCGTAATCATACCAGTTCAACCCGTTCATGGCAATAAACTCTTTTCCGTTGTATCTGAATGGCAATGCACTGCTGTTACTTGTACTTCCCTGTATATAGCCTTCGGTTGTCTGAATCTGAAATAAAGTGGAATTCCGGTATATCTTGTTTCCGATATGATCAGTCACAATTCTTACGTAATCTGATGGATTCGCCGGTATAGGATTTATTATTCCCTGAGGTACCACTATAATACTGTTTAGTACATAACTGTCAGACTTTAACTTTGTGCCATCTGAACGATACGAATACCTGTTCTGATGACCTGCACTGAACTGAATTATCTCTGGTAAATTTAATACATTAATACTCTTATTGTTAATTCTTAACTAGTTTCTGCCAATATTCTTGCTTTTATTGAATAAAACTCCGAAATTAGAGGGCAACTCGCTTTTTGTTAACCAAATTCGGGAAATATATGGACCGCTTGTTCTGTATATTCTTTCTTTTTCTGATTAGTTATTCTCAAGGATTCCTGTTACTAACCAAATCATATATTCTATGAAAAAGATTTTTTATTTTTCTTTAATCGTATTTGCTGTCAGTCAGGCTCTCCTGATATCCTGTAAAAAGGAGGAACCGGAAGGGCCACCGATAGCCGGGATCTTTTACAGCATTGCCGATAAACAGGTTGCATTTACGGCATTGACCAAAAGGGTTGACACCTGGACCTGGGATTTTGGCGACGGGCAGTCCAGCACTGAAATGAATCCGGTCCATATTTACCAGGAAGGTGGTATTTATGATGTCAAACTTACTGCTACAGGGAACAGCCAGACTGTCGAAGCAACAACAGTTGTCTCCCTTGCACTTTCAAATATGCAGATGCTGACAGGGGGTCTCAAATCCCCTAGTGGAAAGAAATGGAAGATAAGCAGTGCTCACTCCGATAAAGATGGTTTTGCACTGGCTGATGATAAGTTCACAGTCATTCAGGAAATCGCGACCGGAATGCTCGGAAATGTAGGTCTCGGACTTGGCGAAGTTTATGATGATATCTTTATCTTCAAGCATGACGGATCTTATACACATTCTCCCCAGCACGGTGGTGCCTTCGCCGGATTGCTTTATTCAATGCTGACACAGCAGAATATCCTTAAAATGACCCCTGTAAGCCAGAGTTTCGGTTTATGTTACACCGCCTGGACTCCTCAGGCAGCAACATTTACTCTCAATGAGAAGAAAGATCTGGAAATTACTACCGTGAGTCCTGACGGAAATACTCCGGCCGACAGAATTTATAAGGATGTTATGACTCTTGAATTTTCAGGCAGTGAATTCATCGGATTCATGGATTTTACAAGGGAGTGTATAATCCAGTCAATCACACCGTCAAAAATGAGACTTGCCATGTTTGTTTGTACAACACAGAAAGCTTATTACAATAAACCTTCACATGTTGTTATACTTACATTCGAAACAGTACCTTAAACGGTTTCAATGTTGTGAAAATGATGATTTAATAACCAGAATAAAGAATAAGCATGAAATATTTTAATTATATAAAGGACATCAGGCGGAAGATATTACCGGTAATATTAATACCATTCCTGCTGACAATTAATCTTCAGGCTGTTTCTCCTTCAGGGGAAAATCTGAACCCGGCTCCTGATTATCCCGGTCAGCAAGGATTTGTAATTACCGGCCGTGTCACCTCCGGTATTGATAATTCAGTTATGCCCGGTGTAAGTATAGTCATAAGAGGCACTCAGAGAGGAACTGTAACAAATTCATCAGGTGATTATACAATAGAAGTTCCCGGTTCAGATGCTGTACTCGTATTTTCCTTTATAGGGTATAATACACAGGAAATAACCACCGGTAATCAGAGAGTGATAAATATAGTCATGATTGAAGCCGTTGAAGCTCTCGATGAGGTTGTCGTTACGGCTTTGGGTATTACACGAAGGGAAAAATCACTCGGATATTCTGTCGGAACGGTGAGCGGAGAAGATCTGGCACGGGTTGTACAGGAGAATGCAATAAATTCTCTTGCCGGAAAAGTAACCGGTGTGCAGATCAGCTCAACGGGTGGAACGGGATCATCGGTGAGTATGGTAATTAGGGGCGCTACATCTTTAAGCAACGATAATCAACCTCTTTTCGTAATTGACGGAGTGCCGATAGTCAATACACTGAATAATATAGCCGGTTTTGGCAGTGACAATCGTGTGGATTACGGTAATGCAATCTCAGATCTCAATTCCGATGATATAGAAAGTGTTTCTGTTCTGAAAGGCCCGAGCGCTGCTGCTTTGTACGGTTCAAGAGCAGGTAATGGTGTGGTGCTGATCACCACAAAGTCGGGGCATAAAAGCAAAGGTATGAGAGTTACCATTAGTACCAACAATGTTTTCGACATGCCTTACAAATATTTTCCGATACAGAAAAAATTCGCAACAGGGTATTTTTCATTTACACCGGAAGACCTGCCTGCAGGATATACGATGAAGGTCAGTCCCGCTGAAGCAGCAGGTGCCGGAATTCAGCTCGACAAGGAATACTTTGCTGTTCAATGGAACAGCCCAAGAGATGCTAATGGAGTTCAGGTGCCCATGGAACTGGTCGGTCATCCGGACAATATCGCAAATTTTGTCCAGACTGGCATAACCTCCACAAATGAAGTATCCGTTTCGAATAATACCGACTTAATGAATTACCGTATTGGAATATCAAATATGTCAAACAGGGGAATAATTCCCAATTCCGACCTGTTCAGGAATAATCTTACAGCAGCAACTTCATTAAGGGTAAGGGAAAACATCACCGTCAGTTCAAACATTAACTTTAACAGATCATGGTCAAATAACAGGCCTGCCAGTAACAGGGGGACTAATCCGTTACAATGGGCATATAACGTACCTCAGGAAACCGATATAAGGGATCTGAAGAGCTATTGGGAAGAAGGTCTGGAAGGCATCCAGCAGAGAACACCCTACAACGGGCTCTATAATAATCCTTATTTCCTTGCCAACGAAATCAATAACAGCTTTACCAGGGACAGGATCTTCGGTAATCTGAAGGCTGAGTGGAAAATATTCAAAGATTTCAGTATTATGGGAAGATATTCGCTTGATCAGTTCTCAGAAAAACGTGAATCAAAGCTGTCTCCGAGTTATACGGGAGAACCCAATAACGGTTCTTATGGTGTTCAGGATATAACCAGTTATGAAAGGAATGTTGATGTTCTTGCTACTTATTCGAAAATAACTGATAATTTCAGCTTATCTGTATCTGCAGGAGGGAATGCTCTCTACAAAAAAGGAACATCAATGAGCAGCTCATCAAAGTCGGGAGCAGGTCTGATTGTGCCCAACGTTTTCACGCTAAGCAATATTAAGTCGGGATCCCTTGATTACGGTAGTTACTGGTCTCAGAAAGCTATTTACAGCTTATATGGTCTTGTCAATCTTGGATTTAAGGACATGATATTCCTGGATATTACCGGCCGTAATGACTGGTCAAGCACATTGCCTGAAGAAAACTGGTCATATTTCTATCCTTCTGCTTCATTAAGCATTTTGGTGAACGAGATGATAAATATGGGAGAAGGTGTTGATCTTTTCAAGATAAGAGGAGGATGGGCCAAAGTGGGTAATGATACAGATCCATACCAGCTGTACAGCACTTACGGGAATGCCGGTCAGTGGGGCGATGCTACACGCTTAGCCAAATCGGGGCAGATTCTTACTCCCAATCTGAAACCAGAAGAAGCTGTTTCAAAAGAAGCAGGGCTTGACCTGAGTTTCCTGAAAAACAGATTAAGGTTTGAGGGTACATACTATATTGTGGAGAACCGGAACCAGATAATCAGGAATATACCTGTTGCCAGTTCGACAGGATCCGATGCCGTAAATATAAATGCCGGTCTGATCAGGAGCAAAGGATGGGAGTTGATGATTGGAACTACTCTGGTAAAAACTCCAAACTGGTTCTGGGATGTTAGTGCAAATTTCACAAGGAACAGAACAAAGGTGGTTGAAATCGCTGAGGGAATTGATGTCATTAAATTCTGGGAAGATGCAAAAGGAGGGGCCTGGTCATATGTGGGAGATGAGGTTGGTGCAATTTATGATGCAGAAGTTATAACGGTTACAGATAAGAACTCACCATATTACGGGTATCCGATCCTTGATGAAGCAGAACTGGAATGGGGCGCGGTTGAAATGAGATATACAAAAAACATGATCGGTAACTACAATCCGCGGTTTATAATGGGATTCCAGAGCTCTCTTTCATATAAAGCATTCTCTCTGAACATGACAATTGACTGGAGGAATGGTGGTCAGTTCATTTCCCAGACACAGAGATATATGGCTGAAGACGGTAAATCACAGATATGGCTGGATAATCTTATCCATCCGGGTGGAAGAACAGGAAAAGAGCTGCGTGACTGGCTGGTTGAAAACGAAGATAAGTACATTAAGAACGGATTTCATGTTGTCGGGGGCCCGACTGCAGAGTATGGAGGATTCCGTGAAAATTACAGTGGGGTCTATGTAAGCGATGGTGTTTTTGTCCCGGGAGTATGGGCAGTGGATGATGGAGAAGGAGGGATAGCCTATATTGAAAATCTGGGGGAAAACATGGGGAAACCAGGAGGGACTGTAGTTGTTCCCTATGTGGTCAGTTATCCATGGGGATTCGCAAAACCATCAATGTTTGATTCCGACTTTATCAAGCTGAGAGAGATCTCTTTAAGTTACAATGTGCCCCGCGATCTTATTAGCAGGATAGGATTCGTTCAGAATATCGGACTGTCATTGTATAGCCGCAATATCATACTCTGGACGAAAGCTAAAGCAGGTATAGATCCTGAAAGAGCATTTCAGGCAGAAACTTCAACGGGAGGTACAAGAGGAACACAGTTCAAACAGGGTATCGAACGATATAACCTTGAACCATGGGTAATCCCTCTGGGTATTAAATTGGATATAACATTCTAGAATTTAAAATCTGAAATTATGAAAACAATAAAATATAAAATTTCAGCAATTCTTACTATAATCCTGTTGATGGTTGTATCATGTCAGGACCTTGAAGAACTGAATATAAATCCCAATGGTGTTGATCCGGCTAAGGCCCAGCCGTTTTTGCTGATGAGCACAGTCCTTACTTACACCGGACAGAATGTTGTGAGCCTGGGATTTGGTGATCTCGCAGGTGTAATGCAGCATACGCAGAAGGATGGATGGGCAGGTGGTCACAATGCTTATGACTGGTCCGATCAGAACTGGGGCAGCTATTACGGAATTTTGAGAAATGCTGAGGAAATGCTGAAAAAGTCGGAGACTTCCGGAAGCGAGTTTTACCAGGCAGTGTCGCTTATAATGAAAGCATATAATTACGGAATGATAACAGATTTGTGGGGAGATGCTCCTTTCTCTGAATCGCTTCAGGGTGAGGCAGGAAACCTGAAACCTGCATATGATTCACAAAAAGACATTTATATTGGTATCCTTGGTTATCTTGAAACTGCCAATAATTTATTGTCAAAAAGTCAGGATCGGTATTCGGACATCAATCCGGTTCAGGATGTACTGTTCAAAGGATCTGTTATAAAATGGAGAAAATTCGCCAATTCACTTTCACTCAGATATTATATGAGAATTTCTTCAAAAGAATCTTCCCTTGCTAAAACTGGTATTGAAAAAATTGCCGGGGATCCTTCAAAATATCCCATTATCAGGGAAGCCTCAGATGATGCAAACATAGATTATGTTGGCAACAGCACATCGGATTCGTGGCCATGTAATACTACTTTTGACGTCAGTGAGACAAACTGGAGGAGACTTAAAATGTGTTCCACGCTCGTTGAAAAGCTTCAGGAGCTTAACGATCCAAGACTTAATCTCTGGGCAAATAAAATAACCACTCCTCTTGTTCTGGATCCGGCAAAGCCCGACGATTATGATGAAATAGTGGACGGAAAGAGGATCATAGCACAGAATGTGGCTGATACCTATGTATCAACCTATGGTGTTGAGCTCGATTTTGATCCGGAATATATCGGACTTCCTCCTTCATGGTCAATATTGCCACAGGCATACAATCTCTGCCCCAACCTGGAGCAGGCTCCGATAAACCCTCATGCTTCTCATATCAGTAATATGTATAAATCACCTGCAGGACCACATCTTAAAGCACGTCTAATTTCAGCTGCGGAGGTTAATTTCATTCTTGCAGAGGCGGCATTGAAAGGATGGTCTGTCGGAGGCCCGGCAAAGGATCATTATGAGGCCGGAGTGAAAGCTTCAATGGATGCATGGGGACTCAGCGGATCTTATTCAGATTATATTGAAGGAGACGGAGTTGCTTTCGATGGTACGCTCAGTCAGATCATTGAACAGAAATGGATCGCCAGCTGGACTGCAGCTGCAGAAGCATGGTTTGATTACAGGAGAACTGGTTTTCCTGAGCTCGCACCCGGGAAAATCGTGAAAAGAAATGCTATTCCCCTGAGGTTTTACTATGGTACAAATGAATTGTTATATAATCCGGATAAAGTTGAAGAAGCTATTGAGGGACTTGAGACAACTTCATTTTCATCAACCGACGGTAAAAACAGCCCATGGTCGAAATCGTGGTTACTCCAGGGTACCGGGAAACCATGGTAAGCAGTTCCGTGTTGAGGGTTCCGGGTTTCGCGTTCCGGTCCCGCTTTGCGGGATTTCGTCGCTTCGCTCCTCAGGTTCCGGGTTCGAAGTTCCAGGTGCAGAGTTCCGGGTTCCGGCCAGGGTTTAAATATTTGAATGTTCACAAGTTAGCGAAAAGTGATCGGAATCAATTGAGGTAAAGCTTAAAGAATTCGTCCATTTTTTTCTGGCAGAATTCATTTACTCTCAGAACGATATCCATTGTGTGAGGCCATCCGGGGAGACGGTGAAGAACACATGGGACTCCGAGGGAATCAAGCTTGTTTTTTAACAGGTCAGACTGTGATACCGGTACAAGCCGGTCAGATGTCCCGTGCAGTATCAGCGTGGGAGGATCATTTTTATCCAGATAATGAACGGGTGAGGCTTGCCTGAAAATATCAGGAGATTCATCCCATGTTGTATCCAGGAATGAGGTAACCAGAGAATGGTTCCTGGCATAAACCGTTGTGAGGTCAGCAGGTCCGTAAATATCAACCACTGCCTTAACTCCGGACCCTGCCGGGTGGAAACATAAACTGTCTCCTGTTATATCCATGTTTTTCCATCCATACCCTGCCAGCATAGCCAGATGTGCACCGGCGGATCCCCCGACAAGTGCCATCCGGGAAGGATCATACCCGTATTTTTCACCATTACTGTAAAACCATCTAATGGCATCAGTAATATCTTCAATGCAGGCAGGATAAGGACCATCCCTGAGCAGTTGGTATGATACAGTTGCTGTAATATATCCTTTCCGGGCATAGCTTAAAAGATATACAAGATAATCAGATCGCTTTCCGCTTTTCCAGGATCCGCCATGTATAAAAACAATAAGCGGAGCAGCTTTTTCAAGGTTTTTCGGGCGGTATATGTCAAGCTGAAGTGATTTCCCGTCAATGTTCTTATATTCAATATCTCTGATTTCCTCAATATTCCCGGGAACTGCCGGTTCAAGTTCAGCCAGCTTATCAATCCCAAGCCATATTGCTGCATATGCCACAGGAGTTGAATAGTAACCCATTGGAGGTTTTGTGGGATTGAGGGATGACCAGATACGGGGGAAGATAATCCACCCGATCAGAATAGAAAGGATTAAAAGCAAACCGATAAGGAAATATTTCAGGAGACGGATTACCATAAGATATTGTGATTTAATGTGGTTCGGAAATTATATTAATTCAAGATTCAAGATTCAGGTTCCATTCCAGGTTAAAACAACCAGGAACCAGGGACCTGGAATACTTGTCAACTATCTTATTATCATTTCAATTCACCAATCATCTCCCTTAGATTCCGATGTAAAATACCTGCTGTTTCCGGCCCCAGGGAATTTTCTTCACCATATGGCGAATCATCCCTTCCGTAGGTATAAGGGGATTTCACATCCCACTGGCTTTTAGGGATGATATATCCTGTTTCATCGTTGGCGAGGCCGAAGATAAATTTATATTTCCCCGGCATCATGTCTCTTACAGGAGGTATTTCATCCGGAGTGATTGAAAAATCATTCCCCCCGGGTGCTTCAATACCTCCGTTTACTATTTCAGGATATACCTCTCCGGGCAGGGTAGCGAATGACATAGGTCCAATTTTGAAAACTGCCAGCTCAGACCTCATTTTCATCCATCCTGTCATTCCCCGGTCAAGGATCCCAAGCATTGTTCCAAGTCTGAAGAGGTTATTTTTTATTGGGAGAATAACAGATCTGGTTATCAGTGAAACTGATGCCGAATCGATTCTTTCAAGCGGATTCTCCATTGTGTTCAGGGCAAGCAGAGCAATCTGTTTCCCCTGAGCTTCGGCTTTTTCAAAAGAGGGCTCACCATACTCAGTCCCTGAGAACGGATCTGTCACCTTAAGGCTCGGATGGGTGGTCATCAATCCTCCGATTGCACCGTTAACATAAATTGCCACTCCTCCGATACCTTCTCTGATCAGACTATCACACGAAAAAACTCCGGTTTCAACTCCCTCCCTTATATAATGAGGAAAATCAGAGGTTATCTGCAGATTCTTACCCCATAAGGTTTCAGGGTGATCTGCCCAGGATATGACTGAACCCAGTGTATTACCATTACCGGCATCAACAACTTTTATCAGTCTCAGTCCTGAATCATAAACTTCAGGCTTTCTTGTATCTGTGACAAGATGAGCTGCCCCTGACATGTTTTCTGATATTTCGAGCACTGCCGGACGGAGATTGTCTGCAGCAGCAACTAACGATTCCACTATCCGGTTCTTCACAAATTCAATATAATTTTGGTCGACACCGCTTTTTAATGGCGACTTGCCCCACAAACCAATCATATCAGGCCCTTCATGTGTATGGGTCGAAATAATTATGGTATAGGTAATACCGCTTTCATCCGGTATCCTGTTACGGGTATCTATTACATTATCATTCATAAAACCTATTGCATCCAGGACAACAATTGCAATTCTTGTCTTCCCATCATCGAGAACCATGGTTCTTGCCCACAGATCGTCATGAACTCCGTTTGCAGCCCTAAGGTTACCGAATCCGGCGATCCAGACAGGATCAAATATTCCGTTTCCGTTTCCATCTGTATAAGTATCACCTTTACGGGGTTCATATTTCGCATTATTATCAGCATCGTCCCAGCGGTCAGGAACTTCCGGTGTGATTGTAAGAGCAGAAAAACCGGCTTTCAGGGAAGAAATATTTCCTGCAGAGATATTAAGATCCACCCTGTAACCGGGATTCCGGTCCTTCATGTTTATGCCTGACCAGACGAGGATAAACAAGACTAAAATAAGCAGAATTATTCCTGTCGATTTAAGTATGATCTTCACCTTTCTCATTTCAATGGGATTGTTTTTAACAAAGTTGAGCAATAATGACAAATTTTCAAAGTACGTCAAAATGTTAATAATTTAAAGAAGCAGTTAAAGAAGAAGATTTAATTTTGTATACATTTTCCTGGAACACATGAATTTTTATTCCGTCTTTTCAGGAAATTCAAAATAATTTTTTCAATAATGACCAATGGAAAAAAAGCGGTGATAGTCGGTGCGGGTATTGGAGGTATCACCACTGCGATTTATCTTGCCCGGAACGGTTATTCTGTGGATATCTTTGAAAAAAATACATCTCCGGGAGGGCGATGCGGACAAACCGTATATGAGGGCCATCGTTTTGACCTGGGTGCTACAATGATACTCATGCCGGAAATTTATCACGAAATATTCAGATCACTTGATATTAAGCTCGAAGAGGGATCAGATATTTTCCCTCTGAAAGATATTTATACAATCCATTTTGACAATGGTACATCACTTTCATTTACAACTGACAGGGAAAAGATGAAGGATCAGCTTGAAAGAATTGAAACAGGAAGTTATATGAAAGCTGAAAAATATATAAATGAAGGGTATGAAATATTCATACTGGGAATGGATAAGCTGATCGGCCGGAATTTTTATAATCTGTTTCAGCTGGTGAATTTCAAAAATATTGGGCTTCTGATAAGGTTAAAGGTCTTTATTTCCAACTGGAAATATGCCAAACGATTTTTTCGTCACCCACATCTGCTTATGGCATATACCTTTCAGAATATCTATGTGGGGCAGAGTCCGTTCACCTCTCCGGCACTTTTCTCAATGGTCCCGGCTGCCGAGCTGACAGAAGGTTCGTACTTTGCCCGTGGAGGTATTTTCTATATTATTGAAAAGCTGATATCATCAGCCATATCTCATGGTGTAAGGTTTCATTACAATTCTCCTGTTGCTGAAATAAGAATAGAAAACAAAAAGGCAACAGGTATTAAGCTTGAGGACGGTACATTTCATAATGCCGGAATTGTTGTTGCTAATGCCGATCTGCCTTATGTATACCGTAAGCTTCTTCCGGATAAAAAGAAAGCGGAGCATCTTGATCAGCTGAATTATTCCTGTTCCGCTATCTGTCTTCACTGGGGCCTTGACAAGCAGTATCCACAGCTCGACCATCACAATGTTTTTCTTTCAGATTCCTTTAAGGAAGGACTTGAAAAGATCTTCAGTGATAAAACGATGGGCGATAATCCGTCTTTTTATGTACATGCCCCTGCAAGGTCTGATCCTTCCGCAGCTCCTCCCGGAAACGATTCACTTTCAATAATAATAGCTGCCGGGCATATTGATAAGAATAAAAAGCAGGATTGGGAGGCTATGAAGAAGCAGGCTCATGACAAAGTTATTGAAAAGCTGAAAAGCTTCGGGCTCTATGATATTGAACAGCATATTAAATTTGAACTGGCATATACTCCTGAAAGCTGGGAGTCATGGTGCAATATTTCAAGAGGTTCGGTATTCGGGAGCCTTGGCCATAACATATTCCAGATGGGATATTTCCGGCCTCATAACAGGCATGACAGATATCATAATTTGTATTTTGTCGGAGGAAGCACACATCCCGGTAACGGCGTGCCAAATGTACTGATGTCCTCGAAACTTGTTTCGGAAAGGATCTTCCGGGAACAAAATAACTGATCATTTCTAAAAAAAATTAATGAATAAAATTAGAGAAGAATTTTTAAAGACTTTCGGATCGATTGAGTTTGAAAAGATCACAGATCATCCTAATATTCTGATAGCTGCACGTTTCTGGTCACGTGAAAGGTATTGTGCTGCCGAGATATTCTATAAATTCATGAGGAAGATAGACGATATGATCGATGATTATAAAGCCACTCATGAGTCGATAGGTGAAGCTGAAAAAGCAATATTCATTTCCAGGGTGAATGATTGGCTACAGATGATCGTTAAATCGGAAGAGTGTAATCCGCTGCAGAATGAAATGATACATACGATAGAGAAATTCAGGATCCCGCTATGGGCTCTTGAGAATTTCGCCAGATCAATGCTGTATGATATTAATAACGACGGATTTCCCACACTGGGATCCTTTTTTGAGTATTCAAAAGGAGCATCTGTTGCGCCGGCTTCTGTTTTTGTCCATCTGAACGGACTGTTAAATAATGATGGAAAATATGATCCGCCTCCTTTTGATGTCAGCGAAGCAGCAACTCCATGTGCAATGTTCAGTTATCTGGTTCATATTATCCGCGATTTCCAGAAGGATCAGCTTAATAATCTTAATTATTTTGCTGATGACATTCTTCAGAAACACAGGCTTGGCAGATTTGATCTGAAAGAGATAGCCTGGGGGCATCCGGTCAGCGAAAATTTCAGACAAATGATAAAGGAATATTATCTTCTGGCTGATGAATACCGCAAAAAGACTCTCAATACAATGGAAAAGATCCTTCCTTTACATAAACCACGATATCAGCTCAGTCTTCATATAATATTTAATCTTTACCTGATGGTCTTTGAAAGGATCGATTACCGGAACGGAAGTTTCAAAACAGCTGAACTAACTCCGACCCCGCAGGAAACAAAGAAGAGGGTTTATGATACTATTGTCAGGTTCGTTCCACAATGATTCAGGCAGTTCAGAGTTACAGGGTTTCAGGGTTTCAGAGTTTCAGGGTTTCAGAGTTTCAGAGTTTCAGGACCTGTGTTTAATTGGGAATTATGTATACTGTCATAGAGTTTTACATGACTTCAGAAACAGTCCGATGAGCCTTTCAACATCTTTCTGGTTATCAAGTTGATTGAAAAACTGATCGAGAAATCCGGTAATATCTTTTTTGGCTTTCTGATCCAGATATTGAAAATCGTTGATCACTGAGTAAAAAGTTTCTTTATGATCACGGAATTCTTCCAGAGCCTTTGCAAATTCTTCCCTGCTTCTGCAAATCCCGCTGAAAAGACGGTCGCGGTTTGATTTTATACCCATTTTTTCATCCGGAAATCCATAACCCGGATTTACAATTCCAGTGAGATCAAAATCATATGGGACAGCAATACCCAGGCCGGAATGATCAGGATTCATCGGCATTAACACTGCAACATTGTGAAGGCCCGGAACTGACCAGTCCCACTGTGAGATCATATAAAAAAAAATTGCCACCCGGTTCATATTTGCAGAAGCAATGTGTTTTTGAGTCAGGTTTGTGGCTTTCACTACCGTTGAGTTCGTTCTGAGAGCCATTACTTCAACCGGCTCAATGAAAAAGCCTGACTGGGTTACAGGTTTTCTCTTACCGGTCACATCCAGATAATTTATTTTTAGCAGTCTGACTCTGAAAGAGGTGTCTGTGAGAACATTAAATAGTTTATATACAAGATATTCCCGATGGACATTTTCATCCGATGATTTGCCCGGCTGACAGTGTGTAACAAGTTTCAGTTTGTTAATGCTGCCCGTATCGGAATAAGCAGGGAATAACTTTTTGAAATTCAGCATAATCGGGGGGAAGCTACATACTTTCTGGCGATATTCTCCGCGGGGTCTGATCCGGATCTTTCTGTCAATTGTATCATTTTCAGATATATAAATTTTGAGAGTCGCATTCTGATAACCTGTTTTAGGATGTTTTCTCAAAAAAGTTCCAAGGTCAAACTCGAGAGAAATATCCAGAAGTTCTTCACTGTCAAAAAGGGCAAATTTCTTTTTTACGGAACCTGTTGTTTCCGTTCCGGTGAAGGTAAGCTGTTCCTGTCCGCTGGCTATTGAGGCGGGTATGATAAAGATGAATATCCAGATAATGACCTTTATCAGGTAACGGAATTTGGAAATTAGTTCATTTCTTTTCATGAGATTTATCCCTGGTTAAAATTGAAACGTATTTTCTTATTGAAGGCCATTTTTCATCATTGATCTTTGCACCCACAACTTCTATTACATTTCCTGCCAGCATGGATCCCAGTATTCCGCATTTTTCAAGGTCAAGGTTTTTAGCAAAGCCATAAAGGAATCCGGAGGCATATAAATCACCGGCGCCTGTGGTGTCCATACACTTTACCGGAAGCGAGTCCACTTTTATTATCTCCTCTCCTTTTTTAAGCCATGATCCGGCCGGACCTATCTTAACGACTGAGATCATCGCATATTCCGACATTTTTTTAAGCGCTTCCAGAGGAGCAGATCCGGTGAATACTCCGGCTTCATCCTCATTTGCAAAAATAATGTCGATATAATCAGCTACTATGGTCTTAAATTCATTGAGGTAGGCTTCCACCACATTATAGCTTGACAGGTCAAGCGCTATTACCATATTCTGTTCTTTTGCCATTTTACAGGCTGATTCCACAAGAGGCAGGTTATTAATAAGATATCCTTCGAGATACAGGATATCATACTCCCGGAACATATCCTTATCAAGTTCTCCGGCATTCAGTTCAACTGCAGCTCCAAGATGAGTTGCAAATGTCCTCTCACGGTCTTTTGATACAAGCGCCACTGCTGTTCCTGTAGGGGAATTACGCCGGAACAGAAAGGTATTTACTCCTGCCTTTCTCATTTCGTTCTCGAAGATAAAACCTGTTTCATCCTTGCCTACGGAACCGATAAAACCTGTTTCCGCTCCCAGCATTGAAAGTCCGTGAATCGTATTTGCAGCAGATCCGCCCGGAGAAAATGTTCTTTGGAAATTTTTTGTTCCTGATTTTATAAGGTCTGATCTTGATTCATCAACAAGCTGCATACTTCCTTTCGGCAACGAAAATTCTGTGAGGATCCTATCATCATTAATCGGGGTCATTACATCGACCAGAGCATTGCCGATTCCAAGGATTTTCTTCATATTTAAAAATTTCCTTAAAGATATTGTTAAATTCACTAAAAGCCCTTATTTTTGGGTCGCTAAAAATTAACAGAATAGTTAGTAAAAATTCCTCAGTAGCTCAGTTGGTTAGAGCAATCCCGAGGGCTCGGGATTAATCCGTGGGACCACTGGACGAAAAGGAAAGATGAAAATAAATTCCTCAGTAGCTCAGTTGGTTAGAGCAATCCCGAGGGCTCGGGATTAATCC
>CAYQZL010000038.1:0-1159 GCA_964421975.1 uncultured Rikenellaceae bacterium | reverse complement strand
GGACGAAAAGGAAAGATGAAAATAAATTCCTCAGTAGCTCAGTTGGTTAGAGCAACGGACTGTTAATCCGTGGGTCGTAGGTTCGAGCCCTACCTGGGGAGCAAAAGACAATATCATTATTTTCACAACCGCTTAAAATCAAGGATTTCAGGCGGTTTTTTATTTGAAGGGTACTCAAAATGTATGCTGAAACTCCCGGGAAAAGAGGTAATATTCGAGACCATTTAATCCTGGAAGTATTAAGAATACAATTTACCGAAGGTATAATGTTGGAAATGGACTGAAAATTTATGCTCAGGGAGAAAAGATGGGGTATGTCTTCCCTGATACAAATTCATCACAATGCTCAAGGTGAACCTACAGCCACAGTTGAGAAATCGAAAATTATTTGCTCAGAATAGTCTTAACCGAATATTAAATAAAACGCGTTGTGCGGTTAGCTATTCTTAAGGTAGTTTTTGTCAGTTTTAAAAGTTCTTAATCAACTTAAAATACAGATATACAATATAATAAAATATTCTTAGTGTAACTTTGTGCCCTTGTGTCTTTGTGGCTAACAAAAATGCCACAAAGGCACCAAGACACTAAGGATCACTAAGTCTGTACCGGACTTGGTTGCTAATATGTAACATAAGTGTTATTCAACGTAACAGGAGTGTTAGATTTTATAATCCAGATGGCTGAACTTTGTATTTTGAATTGCTATGTGAAAATAAACCTGACTTTACCTTTTTGGTGGTTTTGCTTTGAATTAAAATAACAACCTGATGATCTACTATCTTCAATTTCAAAAGATTATCTGTGTATTTTTAATCTTTATAATATTGATTTGCTCTTCCGGATGTTATAGTTACAAAGTTACTGTTTCAAAAACTGATCTTCCTCTTACTGATAACAGATCGTATTATTATTTAATACACAAGCGGGATTCAATTTATCTGATCAGGAATGGGAAAATCTCAAATGGAATTTTATCAGGCAAAATGGAAGATCTTCCCGCATATAATAAGGATCCTTATTATCATAATAAAATCCATATTTATCTCTCATCAGATACAATGATGAAAATCAGTCATGAAAAAATCATTAGTATACCTATTGACGGTATTGTGAGATCCGTGGCGGAAAAAGTTGAATTTAATAAAACTATTTTACTTGC
>CAYQZL010000037.1:0-31915 GCA_964421975.1 uncultured Rikenellaceae bacterium | reverse complement strand
GATAATGAGCGGTGACTGGAGTTCAGACGTGTGCTCTTCCGATCTCTCATCGCGGCAATCGCCGGTAAGGTCAAGCACTGCATTACACATATCAGGGTGACCGTCATCAGGGAACTGAAGTACTTTCCTGCCCCAGCCGTCGAAGATCCCTCCTTCTGTTACATTCGGGTTATGTATAAAATATTCCTCGCTTTTGCCGGTCCAGTTCAGAGGGAGGCACATACTTCCGAACTGATTCGGTTCAAAATCATGATAAATTTTTGCATCCTGATCATAAAAATGAATTATACCCTGATTACCCCAGAAGTTTATTGTAACAGTTTCAAGTCCAGGAAGATCGGATCTGAAGTCAGCCACTGCCGGATTCTGTACATGACCGATGAGATAACGTCTGAGGATATTTCCGGTAAGATCTGTCCGGATATAACCCGCATTGCTGGCTGAATACATTATAACAGGCTCACTCTTATCACTAAGATCGAAGTCGACTATGGCAACTCCGTCACAATGATCTTCGATCTGTTCATCAAGGCACCAGAGTTGTTTTCCATTATCATCATACAATGAGTATCCGATTGCCAGTTCATCCCTGCCATCATTATCTATGTCGGCCGCATAGGGATAATGTCCCGTTTTGCAACTGCCGTCCCAAAGGAGCTTCAGATTGCTGTTCATTACCCAGAAATTTGTATAGCGATCCTTTATAAGTATATCGGAGTCCCATCCTTTTCCTGAAGCATCGAAGAAGAAAAGGCAGTCACCCAGTATTTGTCCGAAACGGTCGTTTTCGATTAAGGACTGTGGAGTTGGTGCTTTATATTTCGTCCGGCCTGTTTCTCCGTCAGCAACAATGATCTCAAAGTTCATACAGTAAACAACTTCATTTCTGCCATTGTTATCAAGGTCAATTATCTGAAAGCCGACATCATTTGTAAGATGGTTCTTCCCGGGATCCGGTTTACCTTTCTGCCACAGGATCTTCCCATCAAATGTCATAGCTGTGAGACAGCTTAATTCACTGTGACTGTCTCTCGGCCATGCATGATGTATCACCTGGCCGATCAGGAGATCGGTCTTCCCGTCACCGTCAAGATCACCAAATCTCAGATTACGCCCGACCCCAAATCCGGGCGTTTCAAGTTTTTTCCATACCATCATCTGAGGATTTGAAGCCTGCAGTTCAAGTGACTCCTTCTCATACTTATCTTTCAGTAACTTAACCGCCTCAGCCTCATCTGTCGATGTCAGGACTTCAACATATTTATAATCAGCGCGGTTATTTGAAACAAGTCCGATCTTACCTTTTGAATATGTATCATCTGTAATATTAAGCCTTAGCTGATTATTCAATACAGCAATGATCCTGTTTCCTGTAAGAGTAACCATTGCAGTTATATCTTCTCCATGTTTCAGAATAAATGGCTTTGAGACCAGGATTTTTTCATTGAGGGTATTGAAATTCAAACCATGTCTGAATACTGAAATATATGCCAGGGAGTCTTTAATCCCTAGAAAATAGAAGCAACGGTCATTTTTATATCTGAAAGCTATACCGGAATACTGTGAATCATCTTCAGGTCTGAATGTAACTTTCAACACATAATCTTTCCAGAGGGAATCTCCGGCAATTATCATCGGATGAGTGGATCTGTTTGATTTGTTATAGTGGGTTTGTGACATCAGGTTTCCGCTGCTTCCCGTTCTGACCTGCCAAGCCGTACCCCAGCCTGTTCCTGAAGCAAAGCTTGAAACGGTCCAGTTACCTTTTTTCCCTGCTTCGGGGAGATAATGGTACTCGGTATGAGGACCAACGGGTGCTGAAAAAAGACCGGTATCGAGGTCTGAAAAATCATCTCTTAACAGGACTTCGGTATAGGGCGAATGTTTACAGCAGGATAAAGCAACTATGATGAGGAGCAATAATGATGAGAGGAATTTTTTCATTGAGGACAGGTTATTTTTACAAATGCATAAATCCTTTTAAAAGGCTTGATCATCAGGGCACATTTTAACGATCAAGTTCTATTGCGGCCAGAATGAACGGAGCCACACCCTTTGTATCGTTATCGAAGCGTTTTTCATTAATATAATATTCATAAGAGCCGTCTCTGTAGGGATTGCCTCCCAGCCCGCAACCACCGCAAATATCACGTATAGTAACAAGTCCCTTTTCATCAACGCTTACAAGTTCATTGAGTATCCCGTCAAATGCTGTTTCGGCAATATCACGGTACCCTGAATCAAGATAACCCAGTCTGGCTCCCTTTGCAAATACATATGTGAACATTGCAGATCCTGAACCTTCGAGATAGTTACCTTCCCGTCCACCGTGGTTAAGTACCTGGAACCAGATACCTGATCGCGGATCTCTGACTTTCAGAAGGGCATCGGATGTAAGCTGAAGTATCCGGATCAGGTCATCCCTGTCAGGGTGATCAGCGGGGAGATAATCGAGGATATCAAGAATAGCCATCAAATACCAACCTGTTGCACGGCTCCACGGGTATTGTGATTTACCTGTTTCAGGATCACACCATTTTTGTTCACGGCTCTCATCCCATGCATGCATGAGCAGTCCGGATCCGGCATCAAGAGTCCTTTCATAGATAAGCTTTGTCTGGAAAGTTGCGACATCGAACCATTCAGGAGTATTGAATTCTTTTGCATACTGTACCATAAAGGTCGATCCCATAAAGATCCCGTCGAGCCACATCTGCCACGGATAGATCTTTTTATGCCAGTATCCACCAGCATTGGTTTTGGGATGTGATTTAAGCTGTTCTATAAAATTATCCAGGGCGATTTTGTATCCGGGATCCGGAGTCCTTTTAAATACTGTAAGGACATTTCTGCCAGGAAATATTCTGTCAAGGTTATATTCCTCAATCCGGTAATCAGTGACGGAACCATCGGGATGGACAAAATAGTCTACCCAGTTCTGCATGTATTCTGAATACTTCGGATCAATACTTCCCAGTTTATCTATCGCCATCCCCAGAAAAGCCACATCGTATGCCCATTTTGGTTTTCCGCTGACGTAACGGATAAGACTGTCTGCCTGCACCATTACTGTATTAGCCATTCTGACAGACCATTTTGATTCGCCGGAAGAATTTTGTTTCCGACCTGTACATGAACTGCCTGCAGTAAGCAGCAAAAGGCTTAGAATAAAAATTATTTTTCCCATAGTTATATAGTAGTTATTCCTGTTTACCTAATAAATAACCTTAGACCACTGATTAAGCGGTTATTGCCAATAATTATTCAAGTGTGCGGACACCGGCCACAGGTTTAGGATCGGTCTGGTGAAGGTCAAAAATGATTATTTCATTCAACCCGGTTCTGAGAAAGGATTCCGGACAGTAAAGTCTTTTCTGCGGGCCAATATCCCAGAACCGCCCCAGGTTATGACCGTTCACCCAAACTACTCCTTTTCTGTAATTTGAAACGTCAAAATAGGTATCTCCGGTTATTGCAAGTGAAAAATTACCCTTGTAGAAAATACCGGGTTTATTTACAACCTTACCGGATGAACGAAGATCATACATATATTTCCAGTCCATTGGCAGTTTAAATATTTTCCAGTTCATCAGTGTCATCCCGTTCAGAGTGACTCTGTCGGTGATACCCTTTCTGTCGATAAGATGTTGTGCGAAATTAATACGCCCCATAGCTTCAACAAGTATCTCAAGCACCGGCTTATCTTCCTTACTTTCAGGAAGTTCTATTGTATTTATCCCTTCTCTTCTGTCGAGACGCCCTATATATTCTCCATTAATAAACACAGTGGCATAATCATGCACATCTGTTACAGTAAGTTTACCCTTCTTATGTCCTATCAGTTCAGTACGGTATAGTATGAAACCATAATCCTGTCCGTATGACTCAAAGGAATTAGGGGTAACAGAACTGACAGGTTCAGGAAGATTATCCCATATTGAAGTAAATTTATTTGGGAATATGAGCGGTATTTCCACTGCCGGAATGGTATCAGGGATCTGAGGCAGTTTTTCTCTTTTCGGCAGATATGACCCGATAAGTTTTCTCAGTGCAAAATATTTGGCTGTAGGTCTGCCCTGTTCATTTATGGGGGCATCGTAGTCATAGCTTGTAACATCCGGTTCATAGCCCTTCCCTCCGGAATTTGCACCTGCAGTAAAACCGAAGTTTGTACCTCCGTGGATAACATAGAAATTAAAGGATTTTTTATTATCCATAAGGAATTTGACTTCCCGCATGAGTCTTGATGTATCGGGCCGTGCCCAGTTTTCTCCCCAGTGTGTCAACCAGCCGGGGTATGTCTCACTGCTGAAGACAGGTACACCGGGGTTCATTTTTGCGGCCAGTTCAAAATCAGCTGAAGAGCTTCCGGAATCAAGTCCAACCGCACTTCCGGGAAGTGTTCCTGCTTCCAGCATATAAGTAGTGGGACCATCTCCGGTAAAAGTAGGAACATCTATGCCATTGGCTACCCATAGATCTTTCAGCCTTTGCATATAATTCCTGTCATTTGCATAGCTTCCGTATTCATTCTCGATCTGTATCATTATGACAGGTCCACCTTTTGTTATAAGGTATGGTCGTATCTCCTCTGAAAGTCGTGCGATATATCTTTCCACTGCAGCCATATAGCGTGGATCCATACACCTTAGTTTTATATCAGGTATTCTCAGCAGGTAAGGAGGTATCCCACCAAGTTCCCATTCAGCACAAACATAAGGACCTGGTCTCAGAATAAGCCACATATCTTCCTTCTGGACTGTTTTAATGAATTCCGCAAGGTTATGGTTGTCTTTTGTAAAATCGAATACACCTTCTTCTGATTCATGAAAATTCCAGAATATATATGCAGAAATAGTATTACAGCCCATCGCTTTAGTCATTCTGATCCTGTGCTGCCAGTATTCCTGTGGTATTCTTGCAGGATGAAGCTCCCCGCTTATTATCTGAAAAGGCAGCTCATCAAGGAGGAATTCTGTTGAACTAAACCTGAATGTATGTTTTGCCTTCTGAGCATTACATGGTGTTACCGATAATGCAAAGATGAATGTCAGCAGTAAAAATGTAAAGCGTCGGATCATATTCTTAGTTTTAAGGTTAACTAATTTATCTAGTATGTTTTACTCCACCCCTGCTTCTTCTGCTGCCGCGGGACAGACTCTCAACAGGGTCCAGATTGTATCATTTATTTCTCCCCCTCTCCCTCTCTCCTTTTCTCCCTCTCTCCTATTCTCCCCCTCTCCTTTTCTCCCCCTCCTTCCTCTAAATCGCCTGATAACTCCTCAAGCGGGCATAAAATCCATCTTTTCTGTTCATGAGTTCGGTATGAGTACCTCTTTCAACAATTTTACCATCATCAATGACCACAATAAGATCTGCGTGCTGGATTGTTGATAGTCTGTGAGCTATCACAATTGAGGTTCTGTTCTCCATCAGTTTGAGTATGGCATCCTGGACAAGCCTTTCAGATTCTGTATCGAGAGCTGATGTTGCCTCGTCAAGGATCAGAATCGGCGGATTTCTCAATATTGCTCTGGCAATGCTTATTCTCTGTTTTTGTCCGCCGCTCAGTTTGTTTCCCGATTCACCAACATTATTTTCATATCCCATTTCAGTTTCAGTAATGAAATCGTGGGCATTTGCGATGCGGGCTGCATTTTCAATATCTTCCTGAGAAGAAGAATTCACACCAAAAGATATATTTTCATTAAAAGAAGAGTTAAAGAGTATAGGATGCTGGCTCACGATACCCATCAGATTACGGAGATCGGTTATATTCATATCCCTGACATCGATTCCATCAATCAGGACTGTTCCTTTATCTGCATCGATGAATCGTGGAAGCAGATCTGCAAGTGTTGATTTTCCTGCACCTGATTTTCCCACAATTGCAACTGTTTGTCCTTTGGCAATTCTGAGATTAATATCCTTCAAAACAGGTTCGCTGTTATAGGCATACCAGACACCCCGGAATTCAATTTCGACTTTAAACTCCCTTACAGGCACAGCATTTACTTTTTGTGTGATTTTTTCCTCAGCTTCGAGTATCTGATCGACCCTTTCTATTGAAGCCATTCCTTTCTGCACACTGAACCATGCAGTTGTAATATTTTTTGCAGGGGGTATGATCTGTGAAAATACAATAAGATAAGCGATCAGGGTATCTGGAGTTATATTGGTATCGCCTTTCAGGGCCATTAATCCTCCCATATATAATAAAGCCATCACAACCATTGTAGACAGGAATTCACTAAGAGGAGATGCCAGATAGTATTTCCGTATGACTCTCCGGAATATTTTAGTATATTTTTCGTTTATTTCCCTGAATTTGCCCTGCATTTTATTTTCGGCATTAAAACCCTTTACGATCCTCAGGCCGGTAAGAGTTTCTTCGACCACTGACAGCAGTTTGCCGAGTTGTTGTTGTTGTGACAGGGAAGAAGCACGTAAAGTACGGCTCACTCTGCCAATAAGCCAGCCACTGACAGGGAGCAGCAGTAAAGCATATATGGAAAGTCTCCAGCTTGTTACAAAGAGATATATTACAAAAATGAGAATGTACACAGGATCGCGGAAAAGCATTGTAAGCGAAGACATTACCGATACTTCTATTTCCTGAACATCATTGGATATCCTGGTCATCAGGTCGCCTTTCCGGGCATCAGTAAAATATGACAGCGGAAGCTTAAGTACCTTTTCATACATTTTTCTCCTAAGATCACGTACAGTATAGGATCTTATATAAGCCATACTGTTGTTTGCCAGGAAAATAAATCCATTCTTAAAAAGACTGGCAATAACAAAAACCACGCTGACGATAAGAAGTGCTCCGGCCTGTCCGTGCCGGTCAATAAAAAGAGAAAGGAAGTATTGTGAAGCCGAACTTAAATAATCGACTGTAAATTGAAATTCTCCCGGATGCTGAAGCATTTCAACCCTGTTAAACATTATTTTGAGGAAGGGAATGGCCAGAGTGTATGATATAAGAGCAAAAACAGCGCTCAGTATATTAAAGATCACACTGTTAAATGCCTGCCATTTATAGGGTGCAATATATTTTAGAAGCAGTCTGAGTTTATTCATTAGCTGTCCGGTATCTTATTAATAGCCTGTGAAGTTAAAGGGTGAGATAGTCCTGATTTCATCTTTTACTGCTTCACTGATTTCAAGGGATTCAATAAAGTTTAAAATTGTTTCCCGTGTAACTTTCTCATTAGTTCTGGTCAGTTCAAGAAGGGCTTCATATGGTTTGGGATATCCTTCTCTCCTGAGAATTGTCTGAATAGCTTCTGCAACCACTGCCCAGTTGTTTTCAAGGTCACTGTTTATTTTTTCATTGTTTACTATCAGCTTATTCAGTCCTTTAAGTATCGAATTAAATGCAATCACCGAATGGCCCAGTGGGACGCCCATGTTACGGAGTACAGTGGAATCGGTAAGATCGCGCTGCAATCTTGATATGGGAAGCTTTTCGGCCATATGTCCGAATATTGCATTAGCATATCCAAGATTTCCTTCCCCGTTTTCAAAATCGATAGGGTTTACTTTATGAGGCATTGCAGAAGAACCTATTTCTCCTTTACGTATCTTCTGTCTGAAATAATCCATTGAGATGTAAGTCCAGATATCACGTGAGAGATCAATAAGTATTGTGTTGATCCTGCGCATATTGTCAAAAAGCGCAGCCAGGTTGTCATAATGTTCTATCTGAGTTGTGGGATGGGATCGTTGAAGGCCCAGTTCACTGTTGACAAATGTATCTGCAAATGAAATCCAGTCAATATCAGGGTAGGCAGCTTTGTGTGCATTGAAGTTACCGGTTGCACCACCGAATTTTGCCGAATAAGGTATCTGACCAAAATATTTTGACTGTTCATCAATACGTGCAACAAACACCGATATCTCCTTACCCAGTCTTGTAGGTGATGCAGGCTGACCATGTGTCCTTGCAAGCATGGGTATTTCCTTCCAGTCATCAGCAAGATTTGCAAGTGTGTCCCTTACGTCATAAAGCAAAGGAAAATAGACATTAATAAGAGCATCTTTAAGAGCCAGAGGAATGGCTGTATTATTTATATCCTGTGATGTGAGTCCGAAGTGTATGAACTCACTCCATTTCTGCCATCCGGAATCAAGAAATTTCTCTTTCAGAAAATACTCGACCGATTTTACATCATGATTTGTTACCTTTTCTTTTTCCTTTACTTTTTCTGCATCAGACAGACTGAAGTCTTCAAATACAGACCGTAATATCTTGAAATTCTCCTTTCTGAAATCTGAAAGCGGAGGTAAGGGGATATTGCATAATGCAATAAAATATTCCACTTCCACCATCAGCCGGTATTTTATCAGTCCGAACTCAGAAAAATAGAGATCAAGCTCATTTACTTTCTGCCTGTATCTGCCATCGATTGGAGAAATGGCAGTAAGAGAGTTCAGATCCATGTTTCAGTTATTAATAATTTCTCTAATAATAAAATGATGTACACAAAAATAGTATTTTTGTACTTCTTAAAAAAAACGAATATACTCCAATAATTCAATACCCGGTAAAAACAGTAATGTCTTCAGAAAAAATAAGAATTTCTGCTGTCAGATATGCCAACACCTATCCGTTCATTTTCGGACTGACGGAGACAGGATTTGATAAAAAAGTGTTTCTTTCAACAGACCATCCTGCAGATTGTGCAGCCAGGCTTGTTGCCGGAAAAGCTGATATCGGACTAATTCCCGTTGCAAGTCTCCCCTTAATAAAAGAATATCACATCATTACCGATTACTGCCTGGGAGCCTACGGAAAGGTAAGGACTGTGATGCTGCTCAGCAATTGCCCTTTCGGTGAGATCACGAATATATATCTCGACTACCGGTCAATATCTTCTGTAAATCTTGTAAAGATACTTGCAAAAAACTGGTGGAAAAAGGATTTCGGATGGGTCAATACAAGTGAAAGATTTGATTTCAGAAATATACCTTATAATGAAGGTGTTGTACTGATAGGGGATCAGTGTTTCGAATTTGAGAAGCAATTCAGATACGGCATCGACCTCGCCGAAGAATGGCATAAATTCACCGGGCTTCCCTTCACTTTTGCATGCTGGACAGCCAATAAAGAATTGTCCGAAGAGTTTATTTTTGATTTCAATGAAGCTTTGGGAAAAGGAGTCAGCAATATTCCTGCTGTGGTAAATAAATACGGAAGGGAAGGAGTTATTAAAGGTGATGATCTCAGAATATATCTGACAGAAAATATAAGCTTCAATCTGAATGAAGATAAAAGAGAGGCGATAAAAGTTTTCCTGGATTATCTTGGAAATCTGTAATAAAAACATGTCCGCATACCGAACTGAATTAGTATATTTGAAGATATAACAATTCAGAATTATGAACTTATAATCTTATATTATCATGGCAGTTACAATAACATTTAATGAACTCCGGAAGATAAAAGATCAGTTACCCTCCGGTAGTATGAGAAAAATCGCTGACAAGCTGGATATACACGAGGAAACTGTCAGGAACTACTTCGGAGGGAGAAATTTTGAAACAGGAGAATGTGTAGGTGTACACTTTGAACAGGGACCGGGAGGTGGAATAGTATCGTTTGATGATCCGACGATACTGGATATTGCTAAAAAGATGATTGCAGAGTAGAATAGAAAAATTATTACCTGTTCAAAAGCAAAAGACAGGTTCTTTTGCTTTTTTTATTTGAATGCAAATAGATAACCAATGAGTAATGGGCTGGTCTGATCTTATATCCGGAGCAGAAGAAAAGCATCTTAAAACACTTGAGAGTTACTTCCTTTCATTCTGGGGCGACACGGATCTCCCGTCACATGATCTGGATCATCACCGCAGAGTATGGAATAATGTAAAAGAGATCCTTTTATATTACCCGGTGTCCCGGGATTCCGGTAATTTTGCATGCAAACTCTTAATTGCCAGTTATTTTCACGACATAGGCATGGCCCGGGACAAAGGAATCCGGCACGGGAGCCAGAGCAGGAAAGTAGCTGAAGAATATCTTGTCGTGCACCGGCTGGATTGTGCTGATTACCTTGATGTACTTGATGCCATTGAGTATCATGACAATAAAGAATACGATAACAGTACACGAGACAATACGGTACTGGAAATTCTTTCTGTAGCAGATGATATTGATGCATTCGGGAATACAGGTGTCCGGAGATATCTTGAGATTTACCGGGCCAGAGGAATCGGGGAAGAGAAAATCGTATATGCAATTCTGGAAAATGCTGCTTCCCGTTTTGCCAATTTTGAATTATTTGCTGCCGGCAAACCAGGATTATTAGCGAAGCACAAAGAGCATTATGAAATCCTGAAACGTTACTTTCAGGATCACTGTTCAGGTTTCCGTGAGTCATCTAACGGTCAGTAAGACTTTTAAAATTATCAGCAATACTCATCATCAAACAGATGAAGCTGGTTATCTTCTTCCCGATCTGTCTCAAGGTGTGAGACACTAACCCCCAGAAGTCGTATTTTCACATTCTCAAGCTTCAATGATTTTCGTATCTCTGTAACTGTTTTGTGAAGGGTATCAAAATCGCGGATAAAGTCAGGAAGGGTTTTGGACCTTGTCAGCTGTCTGAAATCTGAAAATTTTATTTTAACAGTAATTGTTTTTCCTGTTGTTCCGGCATTATCAATGCGGCTCATAAGTTCTTTTTCTACCTTGTACAGTTCAGCAATAATTCCAAACTGTGTTGTAAGATCCTTTTCATAAGTAAGTTCCGTTCCTATCGATTTCCGTTCTGATTCAGTCACAACCGGACGGTCATCAATTCCCCTGGCTATATCATAATAAAAGCTGCCAGTCTTGCCAAAATTCCTGACAAGGGAAGGCAGATCCCATTTTTTAAGATCCGCGCCGTTATGGATGCCCAGTTTATGCATCTTTTCCGCAGTAACCTTTCCAATGCCGAAGAATTTTTCAACCGTAAGGTTTTCGATGAATTTTTCTGCCTCTTCCGGGGGAATAATGAACAGGCCGTCAGGTTTTCTCATATCAGAAGCTATCTTGGCAAGAAACTTATTTACTGAGATACCTGCCGAAGCAGTAAGTCCGGTTTTCTCCTTTATTTCCTTTTTAATTTCCCTTGCAATAATTGTAGCTGAGCATATATTCTTCCTGTCTCTTGAAACATCAAGGAAGGCTTCATCGATTGAAAGCGGTTCGATCATATCGGTGTAATCTTCAAATATTCTGAAGATCTGTTGTGATACTTCATTATATCTGTCAAATCTGTGACGGACAAAAATGAGGTCCGGACATAATCTCTTAGCGGTAACGGATGGCATTGCCGATCTCACACCATATTTTC
Organism: uncultured Rikenellaceae bacterium; assembly: GCA_964421975.1. Lineage (GTDB taxonomy): Bacteria > Bacteroidota > Bacteroidia > Bacteroidales > VadinHA17 > LD21. The sequence continues at coordinate 20,567 of CAYQZL010000037.1, read as the reverse complement.
TTGCCTCATAGCTGGCTGCAGCAACCACATGCCTTTCCCCGCTTCCACCCACGGCAACAGGCTTTCCGCGCAGTCCGGGATTATCAAGCTGCTCAACGGATGCAAAAAAGGCATCCATGTCAATATGTATTATCTTTCTCAATTCAGTTCAAAACTAAGAAGAATTTATTTTTCTTTTTACTTTGTCAATTCATGAAGCTCTTTATACCTTTATTGGTTTATATTCTTTTCATTGGATTCTTCCCGTACTGATACAAAAAAGAGATTTGCGCTGATTCTGACATCCCACAGACTCTGGGGAAGGTTGTTTATACCATATATTTTATCTGAAATCCCCGGAAAGAAATACTGTATGCTGACAGAATCACTTTCTCCATATCCGTCTGAGGACACCTTAAAATTACTGGAAAATGAAGAGATAGAACTTGTCAGAATAACCAATGAGTATTCAGATAAGAATATTTACAAACTCTTTTCGAAAGAGAGGAGCCTGAAGGAATTTCTTGAGAATGTCAAACCCGAAAAGACAGAAAAATTCATCAGACCTTATATTGAAAACAGACTAAAAAAGTGTTTTTTCATACTCAGGGATGAAGGCACAGAATGTTATATCAGCAGGGCACATTCAAATATCGTTCATCCTGAAGACAGGCTGACAATCATTACCGAACCTGCAATCCCTGTTTTCAGATTTGAGAGAAGTCCGGATCTTATAACATATAAGCTCACTGTTGAATCAGGAAGAGAAAAAATTGAATTATTTCATAATCCGATAGAAATACTATGTACTGATCCATGTATCATCAGGAATGGAAATAAAATTGTGATGATAAGAGATATAGACGGACAGAAATTGCGCCCTTTCATGACAAAGGAATTCGTGATTGTTCCGAAAAGCACAGAAACAAGGTATTTCTCGGGATTTGTTCTTAATGCTGTAAATAATTACAGAACTGAGGGAAAAGGATTCAGGGTATTATATCCTGACCCGGTCAAAAAAGCAATCTTAAGTCTGGAAGGCAGCATAATGGGTTATCCGGTAATAATTCTGAGCTTTGATTATTCCGGTATAAAAATATCTCCGGATGACAAACAGGAGTATTTCACAGAATTCCGTAATAATGATGGCGAGTTCATATACCTGAAGTACAGGCGCAATTTCCGTTGGGAGGACCAGTGCCTCAATTTCCTGAACGAATCAGGCTTTAATTCGGATGATAATGTAAATTTCTATCTCCAGGATGATGATCTCAGGCCTGTAACAGATATACATAATGTAGTTGAAGCGGTTAACAGGAACTACGATAACCTGATAGCGGAAGGATTCCTCATATATTCCCGGCATCTTGATAAAAAATACAATCTCAGCACAGTAAATATCGAAATTATCAACAGGACGGAAGGCGACTGGTTTGATCTGGATGCGGTGATAAAAACAGGCGAATGGGAGTTCCCGTTTCTAAGGTTCCGTAATCATATACTGAAGGGGCAGAGGGAATTTGAGCTTCCTGACGGGACAACTGCAGTTCTTCCCGAAGAATGGTTTAATAAATACCGAAGCATTTTTGAATTCGGGAAGGATCATAATTCATCGATAAGAATCCATAAACAACATTTTCCCTTACTCTCTGAAGTGCTGGAAACAGGGGTAAATGAATCTTTAAAGAACCTTGAGAAACTTTTACTCCCCGACAATTTGCCGTTACCGGACAAGCCATCCGGACTGAGCTGTGAAATGCGGGACTATCAGCATGAGGGTCTGGGCTGGCTGCTATGGCTTCAGTCAGCACAACTGGGAGGATGTCTTGCAGATGATATGGGACTTGGAAAAACAATTCAGACCCTGGCACTGCTTCAGAGGAACAAAGAAACAAACGGTGAATTTAATTACCGGTCAGCCGGTTATACACCCACACTTTTTGAAGAACTCTCAGTCAGTCTTACATCTCTCATTATAGTGCCCCCGACAATAATACACAACTGGGAAAATGAGATCAGAAGATTTGTACCCCGGATGTACCTTTATATTCACAGAGGTCCGCAGAGGGAAAGAAACATTCTTAATTTCCATAGATATGATATCATTCTGTCCAGTTACCATACAGTAAGGCAGGACATTGATCTGTTCAGCACATTTAACTTCCATTATATAATACTTGACGAGAGCCAGTACATAAAAAATCCTTCATCGCTTGTTTACAGGAGCATGACAAGACTCAGGTCAGATCACAGGCTGGTTCTTACCGGGACACCGATAGAGAATTCTGTTACCGACCTTTGGGCCCAGCTGAATTTTGTCAATCCGGGTCTTCTGGGAAGCCTTTCATGGTTCAGGAGCACATTTGCCAGACCGATAGAAAGAGAGAAAGATAACGACTCCGGGCTAAGGTTAAAAAAGATAACAAGACCCTTCATACTGCGGAGGACAAAGGAAATGGTCCTTACTGATCTTCCTCCTGTAACAGAACAGACGGTATTCTGTGAAATGACAGAAGAACAGGAAAAAATCTATGAAACCGAAAAATCAGCGGTAAGGAACATGATAATGGAGAAGATGACTGACAGGGATAAAAGTAAAGCTGCGATCATTGTTCTGCAGGGGTTGATGAAACTCAGGCAGATATCAAATCATCCATTCCTTGCTGATGAAGAATATACGGGAGAGTCAGGCAAATTCGAAACGGTATTGAACAATATCGAAGATGTTGTAAATGAAGGTCATAAGATACTTGTTTTCTCATCCTTTGTCATGCACCTCAAGCTTTTTGAAGAAGCACTCAGAAAAAAGGATATAAATTTTTCACTTCTTACCGGTGTTACAACCAACAGGGCAAGGATCATTAATAATTTTCAGAATGATCCTCACAATAAGGTATTTCTCATTTCTCTTAAGGCAGGAGGAGTCGGATTGAATCTTACTGCAGCCGATTATGTTTTTATTCTGGATCCATGGTGGAATCCTGCTGCAGAATTACAGGCTCTCAGCAGGGCTCACAGGATAGGGCAGGATAAAAGTGTATTCATTTACCGTTATATTTCCCTGGGAACCCTGGAGGAAAAAATAATTAAGCTTCAGGAGAAAAAATCGAAGCTGGCAGAATCGTTTATTGCAACAACAAATCCGTTAAGAGATATAGATCTCCGGGAAATCCTGGAGATAATTGGATAAGGGTGGAGAGTGCAGGGCGCAGAGCGGATCCGGGAGCGTAAGGCAAGCTACAAAAAAAAGCCGGTTTTCACCGGCTTTTATCTTAGTAACTTTCGCGTTCAGTATAATGTGTATGAAGCAGTTCATGAGCCAGGTGGCTGTTCGGTTTTCCGAGGAACTCCTTGTATATTGCTATCACATCCGGATTTTCGTGTGATTTACGCAGTACCATATGTTCATCCTCTGAATAGATAGCTTTCATACGTTTTTTCCTGATATCCATACTAGTTGGAATAGGCTGTCCTCCACCTCCAAGGCATCCGCCCGGGCAGGCCATTATCTCAATAAAGTGATAAGGCGCTTTTCCTTTTTTTACGAGTCGCATCAGCTTATTTGCATTGGTAAGTCCGTGAGCAATTGCAACCTTAAGTTCAGCTCCCTCAAGGAATTTCCAGTCATCTGTACAACCTTCAATTTTCAGTGAGGCTTCCTTAACTCCTTCCATACCGCGTACCGGAGTTATATTTAGATTGTTGAACGGGACCTCTTTTCCTGTGACAATTTCATAGGCAGTTCTTAAAGCTGCTTCCATAACACCTCCTGTTGCACCGAATATTACACCGGCACCTGTAGAGTCACCCATTACAGAGTCATAATGTGATGGTTCGAGGTTCCGGAAATCTATACCGGCCTGTTTGATCATTACGGCAAGTTCGCGAGTCGTAAGCACAAAATCTATATCCTTATAACCACTTGCTCTCATTTCGGGCCTATCAGCTTCATATTTCTTGGCAGTGCATGGCATTACTGAAACTGATATTATTTTTGAAGGATCAAGTTTCTTTTTCTGTGCAAAATATGTTTTAGCCAGTGCACCAAACATTTGCTGAGGTGATTTGCAGGTAGAGAGATTATTAAGGAATTCAGGATATTTATGCTCTATAAACTTTATCCATCCCGGTGAACAGGAAGTGAACATCGGCAATGATGTCTTCTTATCACCAGCTGACAGCACTTTCTTCAGCCTTGTAAGCAATTCTGTACCCTCTTCCATTATTGTAAGATCGGCACTGAAGTCTGTATCCAAAACAGAATCAAAGCCAAGCTGTCTTAAGGCAGTTACCATTTTACCGGTTACCCTTTCACCCGGGTCATAGCCAAGGTCCTCGCCCAGAGCAACTCTGACAGCCGGAGCTGTTTGGACAACAACATGTTTATCAGGATCGTAAATTGCATCCCAAACCTGGTCTATATATGTTTTTTCAACGAGTGCCCCGGTAGGGCAGCGGTTGACACACTGTCCGCAGTTGGTACAGACCACATGGCTCATGGGCCGGTCGTGAAAGGATGATATTTTCTGGTGCAAGCCCTTGTTTGCCACGGCAATAGCTGAAATATGCTGCAATTCAGTACATGTCCTTACGCATCTCTGGCAACGGATACATTTACTGTCATCCTTAATAAAAGAAGGTGAAGATCTGTCAATGGTATACGGATGATCTTCGACAAGATCCAGAAATATCGTATCACCAAAAGCGAATTCATTGGCCAGCGCCTGAAGTTCGCATTTCTGGTTTTTGTAACATTTTGTACAATCCGATCTGTGTTCGGAAAGAAGGAGTTCCACTATATGTTTGCGTGCATTTCTTACTTTAAGTGTATTTGTATGTATATCCATACCCTCGGCTACAGGCATTGCGCAGGCAGCTATGAGAGTCCTGGCACCTGTCTGTTCAACAACACAAACACGACAGTTTCCGGCAACACACAGATCGGGATGATTGCATAAAGTCGGGATATTAATATTTAATTTCCGGGCGGCATCAAGTACAGTTGTACCCGGCTGAACTGATATTCTTTGATTATTTATACTCAGATTTATCATTATTTCTCTGTGTTTGGTTATTAATAAATGATCTCTTCCCTGAAGTTCTCAACAATTGTTTTAAAAGCATTTCCGACTGATTGTCCGAGACCGCATTTTGAAGCTACTTTCATTGTATCAGCAAGTTTGACCAGTTCGTTGAGATAAGTCGATTTAGCTTCTCCTTTTTTGACCTTCTGAACACCTTTCAGCAACTGCTGGCATCCCACCCTGCAGGGAGTGCACTGGCCGCATGATTCTTCAGCAAAGAAATCAAGGTAATTATGAAGAACATTATACATTGATCTTGAACTGTTGAAAAGCTTCATTGATCCTCCTGTCGGAACACCTTCAAAGCCTATTATTGTCTGTTCAAATCTTTTGCGGGGTACACAGAAACCTGATGCACCTCCAACCTGGACTGCTTTGGTATCACCGTCACCGAATTCATTGACGAATTCCTGAACAGTCATTCCCAGCTCAAGTTCAAAGATTCCCGGAGTCGGTGTATCACCTGAAACAGAGAATACTTTTGAACCTCTTGAATCTATTGTTCCCAGCTGGCTGTATGATTCCGGTCCGTGTTTTAATATCATCATTGCCGTAACCAGGGTTTCGACATTATTTATGGAAGTGGGTTTACAGAACACTCCCGATGTTGTGGGATAGGGAGGTTTGTTCCGTGGTTCACCTCTTCCGCCTTCAATCGATTCAAAAAGGGCACTTTCCTCACCGCAGATATAAGCACCGCTTCCCATGGCATAAGTTATGCTGAAATCATATCCGATCTCTTTGATCATCTTGTGGAATCTGTCAAGCTCTTTCAGAAGCTGCGGAAGAAGAAATCTGTATTCTCCCCTCAGATACACAATACCTTTTTTTGCCCCAATGGCTTTAGCTGCAATTGCCATTCCGCCATAAACCTTGTAAGCTACCCTGTCCAGTATCTCACGGTCTTTGAAAGTACCGGGTTCGCCTTCATCTGCATTGCAGACAACATATTTTTCCGGGTCTTTTACTGCAGCAGTATATTTCCATTTCAATCCTGTCGGGAATCCTGCACCTCCTCGACCTTTAAGTCCTGAATCAAGTACCTTCTGAATTATTTCAGCAGACGACATTTTATATGCTGTTGTCAACACTTCTTTCGGATCTATTTTTTCAAAAATCAGATCTACCTTATTTAGTCCTCTTTTTTCCATAATATGCTGATGTTATTTTTTTTGCATGTAATCCTTGATTATCTCAACAACCCTTTCCTCAGTAAGCTCGGTATAGGGTATTTCATTTATAAGCATGGCCGGAGCTTTATGGCACCATCCTATACAGTTGGTCTCAAGAAGACTGAACTGCCTGTCAGCCGTTGTCTCCCCTACCCTTATCTTGAGCATGTCCTCAAGGATTTGAAGAATTTCATGCTTTCCTTTCATCGAACAGGTAATGGTTTTACAAACCCTTATTACGTATTTGCCCCTTGCCTTCGTATCCAGGAAAGTATAAAAAGATGCTGTTCCATATACTTCAGCAGCTGATATATCCAGCTCTTTCGCCACTTCAACCATTGCTTCGTCAGTCAGGTAATTATGCCTTTCGACTATACCCTGAAGTATAGGCATCAGGCTCTCCCTCGACCTGCCGTGTTTGTCGGATAATTCCTTTACTAGATTTCCCAATTGATACATTTCCGGTAGTTTTAAAATTGTTATATTATAGTGTAGTTACCCTAATTTTTAGGCGCTGTGAATTTAATAACAATACTTTTAAAAAAAACAATACAAAGATCATTGTTAATAATTTAGATTAAAAATAAACAAGGAGAAGGATGAGAATAAGTGTTTAAAGACAAGAAAAGACAGTAGTTACAGCCGACTGACCATTAAATTTAATAACCTGAATATCAATAAGGTCAGACATACGGTTTTTATGAGATGATTATTCCGTTGAGCAGGGATCATGAAAAAATTATCTGACCAATGAATTATCAACAGCACTCAGCATATTCTGGGAAGCTGAATTCCTGATGGCATATCGATTATTCTTCTTCCGCCTGCAACCGTATTAATAAGAACCTGCTTTTTTGGATCAGTGATGATTTTACCGATTATCTGAGAGTTTATACCGGAAGGATCTGATTTCAGGATTGAAAGGAGTTTCTTTTCGGTTCCCTTAGCTGTAACAATGAGGACTTTCCCTTCATTAGCTAGGTACAGGGGGTCAAAGCCAAGGATTTCGCAGGTCCCTTTTACAGGCTCATCGACAGGAATATTATCCTCATTGATGACAATGCCGCAGCTGCACATTTCCGCCAGTTCGTTCAAAACACCGGCAAGACCTCCCCGGGTCAGATCACGGATAAACCGTATTTCTCCTGGTTGGCTGCAAGCTGCCTCTATCATATGATTGAGGGATGTGCAATCCGAAAGAACCGGAGTTGTAAAACTAAGGTTATTCCTGGCTCCCAGTACTGCTATCGCATGGTTTCCCAGCGGACCGTTGATTATCAGTACATCTTCTGGTTTTACATTGCGGGCATAACTTATATCTTCCCTTCCTGCCGGAAGTATTCCCGTGCCGGAAGTCGTTATAAAAAGTCCGTCGCATTTACCTTTTCCGACAACTTTCAAATCACCGGTCACGATTCTTACACCGGCCTTCCGGGCCTCTTCTGCCATTGTATCGGTGATCAGTTCAAGATCGGAAACAGGAAATCCCTCCTCAATAATGAATGATACTGAAAGGTACAGGGGTCTGGCTCCTGACACTGCCAGATCGTTTACAGTTCCGCATATTGCCAGTTTTCCGATATTACCACCAGGAAAGAATAAAGGATCTACAACATATGAGTCAGTTGTAAATGCAAGTTTGTTCTTGTTGATATTCAATAATGCCGAATCTGTAAGTATGTCTTCCATACCAAACTTCGGGATAAAGAGTGTACGGATAAGCTCATGCATTTTTCTTCCTCCGCTCCCGTGATCCAGAGTGATTCTGTTTTTCATTTAAATTTTCCGTATCTGAACCATGTATTACAGGACCCTTCAGGTGATACCATACAGGCACCTGCCGGGTTTTCAGGATCACATACCTTCCTGAACAAAGTACAATCAGAAGGAGTTTTTCTTCCACGTAAGATCTCTCCGCATATGCATTGACTTTTATTCTCACGCCGTTTCACTTCCAGTGGTATCACTGATTTAACGTTGAATTCTGCATATCTGCTATTAAGCTCCAGACCACTTGCAGGGATCATTCCAAATCCTCTCCATGTTGCATTGTCAGTATCAAAAACATCAGAAAGCACATTCAATGCGAGCCGGTTTCCATTTTTTGTAACAACCCTCTTATATTGTATTTCCACTTCCGGGTCATGATCGTTCACCTGTCTGACAAGCATCAGGATTGCCTGAAGCAGATCAGAGGGCTCGAATCCTGCCACAACACAACCTTTGTTATATTTTTCCGGTATGAAGTCAAAATATGATGATCCTGTGATTGCCGAAACATGACCCGGGCAAATAAATCCGTCGAGGGATGCCCCATCCTTAAGAATGGCATCCATTGCAGGGGGCATTAGTTTGTGAGCGCTAAGAATAAGGAAATTTGTAATTCCCTCCTGCCTGGCTTTTTTCACGGTAACAGCACTTCCCGGGGCAGTTGTTTCAAATCCTATACCGGCAAAAATGACTTTTTTATCCGGATTCTGTCTGGCTATTTCCAGGCTATCGAGAGCTGAAAAGACAATTCTAATGTCTGCACCTTCAGATTTCGCTGTTTCGAGGGACATATCCGACCCGGGCACCCTGATCAGATCGCCGAAAGTGCTTACAACTACATTTTCCATCTTCGAATATATCACCAGGCGATCAACAAAATCTTCTTCCGTAACACATACCGGACAACCCGGACCGGATAAAAGCTTGATATTATCCGGAAGAAGGAAAGGTATTCCAAACCTGTGAATTGCAGAAGTGTGACCTCCGCAGACTTCCATAAAAGTATAATTACCCCTGACTGATCTTTTTACCAGATCTGCAAGGTTCATTACCAGTTTCCTGTCCCTGTATTCATCTATATATTTCATACAGAATCATTCATGGATTCTCCGATTTCCCTTAGCAGTTTCAGGGTTTCGGCAGCATCCTCTTCACTTATCCTTTGGATAGCAAATCCTGCATGAAGCAGGATATAATCCCCGATTTTCACATTTTCAACCATGTGAAGACCAGCTTTAAAAACTGAACCGCCTGCTGACACTTCAGCCATATTACCATCGATCGAAATGATCTTTGCGGGAATACTCAGACACATTCTTTTCTGTTTTTTGATGCAATTACAAGCTGTCCCAGCGATATGCCCCCGTCATTGGAAGGCACTTCATTATTGGTAAATACTTCAAATTTTTCGTTACGCAACAGATGAGAGGCTTTTTCTGTCAGATATTTATTCTGGAAAACGCCACCTGACAGACAGACTTTGTTTATGCCGTTTTCATTACGTATCTGTTCTGATATATGAGTTATGACCCTGGCTATTGTGTTGTGGAATTTAGCTGAAATATAAGAAGCTGATCCTTTCCGGATATCTTTCATCATTTCGGTGATCATGGGATCGAGGCGGACAGGCCTGGCTGCAACAAAGGGGTAGTAATCATCGTTAATCTCTTTTATTGCCGATTCGAGTCTCATCGGAGCTTCCGAGTCGAATGAAGCAAACATGCATAATCCGGTAAGTGCAGCTACGGCGTCAAAAAGCCTGCCTGTTGCCGATGACAGAGGGGAGTTTATATTCTTTGAAAGCATTTCGGCTATTTTATAAAGCTTTTTCATTCCAATTGTCCTGAAAGCCGGAATGGAATCATAATCGAAATCATCGCCGTAATATTTATAAAGGAATGAAAAAGCTGATCTCCATGGCTCATCAGTAACCCTGTCTCCACCGGGAAGAGGTATATAGTCAAAGTGGGTATATCTGCTGAATCCATGATAGTCTGTTATCAGGAATTCGCCTCCCCAAATGTTACCGTCTGTTCCCAGTCCGGTGCCGTCAAAGCTTATCCCGATAACCTGCTCCCTTATTCCATGTTCAGCCATACAGGAAACAATATGGGCGTGATGATGCTGTATCCTGACCGCAGGAACACCTGTTTCTTCAGCAAATGTTTCGGCAAAGCGGGTTGACATATAATCAGGATGAAGATCAGAAGCAATTATTTCCGGAGTGAACCTGAAAAGCTTTTTAAATCTGTCAACAGATTCAAGCAGGAAATCAAATGACGGACTATTCTTAAGATCTCCTATATACTGGCTCATCACAGCCTGGGTACCTTTTCCGATACAGAAAGTGTTTTTCTGTTCAGCACCGAGAGCTATGACTCCTTCTACATCGACGTCCAGTTCAACCGGAAGTGGCACGAATCCCCTCGATCGTCTGAATAATGAGGTCCTGTTATCTATTATTCTTACAACAGAGTCATCTGCCCTGTTTACTATCCCGCGGTTATAAGAAGCTATCCCGTCAGCTACATGCAACAATTTGTCTTCAGCCTCTTTATCATCGGTAATAACGGGTTCTTCAGACAAATTACCACTGGTAAACACAATTACCGGGGTTTTCAGTTTTCTGAACAATAAATAATGAAAAGGCATGTATGGCATCAACGCACCGGTGGTATGAAGTCCGTTACTTACAGCAGGAGCAAGTTCTTTTTTCTGATGGAGTATTACCACTGGTCTTTTCCATGAAAGAAGTTCTGCTTTTTCTTCAATACCGATTTGGCAATATTCGTCAGCGTCCTGAATATTTCTGAACATTACCGCAAAAGGTTTTGAATCCCTGTGTTTTCGTTGTCTGAGAACTTCAACAGCAGTATTATTTAATGCATCACAAATAAGATGATAACCTCCGAGTCCTTTTACGGCTACAGTCTTTCCTGAATCTATTAAAGATGCTGCTCTTTCGGTAATATCATCAATATCACTCAGAATACCCGAGTCATCCTTAAATATATATACAGGGCCGCATGAATTACAGGCAATAGGCTGGGCATGAAAGCGCCGGTTGGTTGTATCTTCATATTCCGATCTGCATTTGCTGCACATCTGAAAGCTGCTCATTGATGTCCGGGTACGATCGTAAGGCAGTTCTTCAATGATAGTGAATCTTGGTCCGCAGCTGGTACAGTTTATAAAAGGGTAAGCAATTCGTCCGGGATCTTCATCCATGTCCCTGATGCACTCCTCACACACAGCTATATCCGGACTAACTTCAGTTACCTGTGTTGACAAATCTCTGCTTGAGCTAATAAAAAAGCCCTCATATCGGGAAATCCTGGCCGGATACATTTCAATTGACCTTATTTTTGATGCCGGAGGGGCGTAATGAAGAAGATCATTTGTAAAATTTTCAATAGCGACAGGTTCTCCCTGTATTATAATAAATACGCCGTCTGTCCGGTTATCGACTTCACCGGACAGACCGTGCTTTAATGCCATCCGGTACACAAATGGACGGAAACCCACACCCTGGACCCGTCCCTTTATCAGTATTTCATATCCTTGTATAATAACTCGAGGTTTTTGCTTACTTCGGCTTTAAGCTGTTTATGAACATAATAGATTACACTTTCCAGTTCATCACAGAGGTTCACGTTATTAACCACCACATCCTGTGGCATTTTGAGCAGAACAGGAGCAAAATTCACTATTCCCTTTATGCCATGTCTGACCAGTTCATCAGCAACCTCCTGTGCTGAAATCTCCGGTACGGCAAGGATTGCAACCTTTACCCTGAACCTGTCGATAATTTCTTTAAGCCTGCTCATTGAATAAACAGGCATTTCCGATCTCTGTTTCTGTTTAAATGGATCTATATCGAATGTTGCGACGACATTCATGTTCCGCTGGACAAAGCGGCTGTATTTTGACAATGCAAGACCAAGGTTACCCATACCGATGAGTACAATATTATGGTCCTTGTTACGATGGAATATACTTTCCATTTTTTCAAGTAATTCATCAATATTGTATCCACCCCTTTTATTCCCGGTTATTTTGAATTCCGAAAAATCTTTCCTTACCTGATCCGGAGTAACTCCTGTTTCATTTGCAAGTGTATAGGAATAAACTCTTTCAACACCCATAAGCTTTAATCTTGCAAGGCATGCACGATATAAAAAGATCCTTTTCAGGCTGTTTTTAATAACATATTTTGTGATTTGTTTCACATCAATTTTTAATTAATAAATTATTCTGCAATTTAATCAATAATTTATAAATAAAAAAAAGTATTATATATATCTGATTCATTGTTATTTAACACATTCCATCGCATTATGTGCCAAATTCAGGGTGTTTTTTATTGCTTATTTTGGAATCTGGATATATTTTTATAAATGTGAATTCAATCACATAAATGGATTATAAAATCATTACAAAGGCTTTGTGGGATGATTTTATTGCCCACCTGACGATATCTCATGATGTTTATGCATCCGTCAGCAATGATTTTTACCAGGACTATGAATTGATCGGACCCGGGGAAATTTCTTCGATCACCTATAACAAACCAAAACCAGTCACATCCCTCAAGAACTTTTTTCTTCCCGTAAAGGAAAATGTAACCACTCCGGGTATGGAAGAAAGGCCAAAGATCATTATCGGTATCCCGAATTGTGATATTGAAGGTCTGGCCCTGCTGGATGATATCTATCTCGATGAGGATTTCGTTGATCCGGTTTACAGAAAGCGACGTGAGAACACCCTTTTAATCTCCTCTGATTGTTTCGGAATTCAGGAACATTGTCATTGTCTCTCTTATGGTATAAATCCTTATGCCACACGGATAGCTGACCTGGGGATAGCAGTGCTTGACAAAAAGGTTATTTTCAGGATAATAACTTCCAGAGGAGAAGAATTCATTAAAGGAATAAATAATTCAGATGTTTTTGACGATAACAGTATTGCTGAGGAGATCAATAAATTACACTTAACAACGGAAGCATTACTTTCTGAAAGGAACAAAGGTTTGCCGGATTACCACAGGACAGGAGAGATAGTAGAGAGTGCCCCGCAGGAAATATGGAAAAAGTATTCAGCATCATGTGTATCGTGTGGTGCATGTGCAACGATTTGCCCCACATGTACATGCTTCCTTCTCATTGACAAACCGGGTTTCGAGAAGGTAAAGCAGCTGGATGCATGTCAGTATCCCGGATTTGAAAGAGTGGCCGGTGGGGAGGACGGACTTCACGAATTACATAACAGATTCAGGAACAGATATATGTGCAAATATGTCTGGAGACCTCTCAGATTCAGTTCAGTTGCCTGTACCGGTTGCGGAAGATGCATTGAGGCATGTATAGGGAAAATAAACAAGAATGAATTATTCATGGAATTAGCTTAAGAAGCTTTATGCCTGAACAAAGGAACATATATAAACCGATAAGGTCAAAGCTTACAGAAGTGATTGATGAATCACCTCTTATAAAAACATTTGTTCTTATTCCCGAAGAAGAATTTACATTTAAAACTGGACAGTTTATTGAACTTTCCGTTGATGGAATAGGAGAAGCTCCTTTCACACCCTCATCATCACCTCAGATCAGGGACAAGATTGAGGTAACCGTTATGAAAACAGGATATGTTACGGGTTATATGCATAATATGAGTCCGGGTTCATACATGGGTATAAGAGGTCCATACGGAAGAGGTTATCCTGTTGAAAGGTTTTACGGGAAGGAAGTACTCATACTTGGAGGAGGGTGTGGCCTTGCTCCCATAAGATCGCTTCTCTTTGCACTGGAACATATAAAGGATCATCTCGAGAAAGTAATTCTGTGTTATGGTTCAAAAACGCCGGAGGACTGTATATATAAGCCTCTTTTCGCAAGGCTGAACAGCATAGACAAATTTGAGGCATACCGTACGGTTGATAAAGGAGATGAAGGATGGGATGGACCCGTTGGGGTCGCACCATCACTTCTTAATAATATAAAGGTAGATATAAATAATTCGGTTGCTGTTGTATGCGGACCTCCCATAATGATGAAGTTCGGAACACTGAAGATACTTGAAATGGGTTACCGCGATGACCAGATCTATCTTTCAATGGAGAAGAACATGTCATGCGGACTGGGTAAATGCGGACATTGCATGATGGGTAAGTATTTTGTCTGCAAGGATGGCCCGGTTTTTACCTATGATGAAATAAAAGACCAGCCTAATATATGGGACTGATATGCCTGAAAGAATAATGATTGATATGATCAGACTGAGGGATTTCATGGTCGGTAATCCCGAAACGGATCTTCCGGAAGGTTTTTATTCCGGGACATCAGATGAGAAGGGTCTGAAGACTATCCGGGAGCTGGCACTTTTCAGGTTCACGTGCCGCAAATGTGAAGATGCACCCTGTATTGTGGTTTGCCCTGCCGAAGCTCTTGAAAAAGACAAGGATGGCATTATAAACCGCCATACAAACCTTTGTGTTTCGTGCAAATCATGTGTAACAATTTGTCCGTTCGGTACCATGATGACGGATTTCTTCGTACATCACAGGAACAAAGATCTGTTCTATGATCTGAATGAAGAAGGGGAAGTCAGGAAATTCATTGATGCCTGTCCGGAGGGAACTGTTTATCTGACAGATGAAGATGAATCGCCCGGGAAAAATATTTACAGACTTAACGACAGGGTACTTATAAAAGAATACCTGTATAAATGAAAATAGTATGGCAGTAAATCTGTTTTATTTCTTCATCTTTCCGGGACTGCTGTTCACTGCGGTAACAGGAGCCTTTTTGTCATGGTTTGACAGGAAGATCACTGCCAGGGTACAATTCCGTAAAGGTCCGCCCTTACTGCAGCCATTTTACGATTTCTTTAAATTACTGCTTGTAAAAGAGACGATAATACCAAAGAACGGATCACCGCTTATCTTTCTTATGGCTCCCGTTTTTGCTGTTACCGGAGCAGTTCTGGCAGGAGTATTCATTCTCCTGCCGCTGTTCAATATCACATCAGGATTCAGAGGCGATCTGCTGGTTATCTTTTACCTTCTCACCATACCCTCATTTTCATATATAATCGGATCACTGGCCTCAGGAAATCCCCTGGCAGCTGTAGGAGGATCAAGGGAAATGAAACTGATACTCAGCTATGAGCTTACTTTTCTTCTTTTTATTGCCGGAATAATTATGAAGTGCGACCAGAAGTTTGACCTGTATTCAATTATACAGGCCCAACAGTCAGGATCACCGTTTATCGGAAGCCTTTCGGGTGTTTTGCTGTTCATTGTCGGGATTTTCTGTATACAGGCAAAACTTGCACTTGTTCCTTTTGATATACCTGAAGCTGAAACAGAAATCACCGAAGGTATTTTTATTGAATATTCCGGTCCCGGCTACGCACTTATAAAACTCACTAAATATGTAATGTTCTTCATACTTCCGGCACTTCTGACTGCATTGTTAATGAGTGGATTCCGGCTGGAAGGAATTGGTATACTATGGGCTGTCCTGAAAATAATTCTGGTTGTTTTGATCCTTACTCTGATAAGGAACACCAATCCCAGGATTAAGATAAAGCAGGCGATAGGATTTTTCCTTATCTGGATGAACCTGATCGCCGTTATTGCTATTGTGCTTATTGCGTTTGATCTGTAAACTGACAAAAGTGGGCTTTAAGGATTATTGCTTCAGAAAATCACTTTGGGTCTTTCATTTCGGAGGGGCTTCATGCAATAATTGTGATATTGAGATACTCGATTGTCTTACACCAAGGCACGATCTTGAGCGCTTTGGTATCCTTCTTGTCGGCAGTATAAGACATGCTGATGTACTGCTGGTTAACGGATCAATAAACAAACGCGACAGGGAAAGACTTATTGAAGTTTATAACCAGGCTCCAAAACCCATACTGGTGGTTGCAATTGGTGCCTGCGGATGTACAGGAGGGATATTTGCCGAAGGAATAACATTTGCCGGACCTGTTGACAAAATAATTCCGGTAGATGCTTATATACCGGGATGCCCTCCGAAGCCTGAGGCGATTATTGCGGGTATTATAAAACTGGCGGGGAAGAGGTGAGAGGCGAGGGATGAGCGATGAGAGATGAGAGGTGAGAGGTGAGAGATGAGCGGTGAGAGGTGAGCGATGAGCGATGAGTGGTGAGGGATGAGTGGTGAGGGATGAGAGGTGAGAGGTGAGCGATGAGCGATGAGTGGTGAGGGATGAGCGGTGAGGGATGAGGAATGAGTAATGAGTAATGAGTAATGAATTTAGGTGAGATGATGGAAACTGATCTGATCATAGAGAAATTTAAAGAGAGCTTCGGTCAGGAGATTATTGAGGTCATTAAAAAAAGTGAAAAAAGGGTAACGATCTCAATTAATCCGGGTGCGATCCTTAAGGTAGCAGAATACCTGTATAAGATTGCAGGTTTCAGGTTCATAATAGCTTCGGCACTTCATACAAAACAGGGTTTTGAGATTTACTATCATTTCAGTCTTGATGAAAGCGGACTGGTACTGAACATACACCTCATTGCAGACAGGGATAATCCCCGGGTAGAATCACTTTCCAACATGTTCAGCGCATCGAACTGGATTGAGCGGGAGATGCATGAATTGTTCGGTATCAATTTCATCAATCACCCTAATCAGGAGAAGCTTATTTCTGAAGGGAACTGGGCAGAAGGTGTTTATCCCTACAGGAAAGAGTTCAAATAGAAGAATCAGACAATGAGCAAAAAGACACTCATACCGATCGGACCTTATCATCCTTTACAGGAGGAACCTGAATTATTCAAGCTCTATTGTGACGGAGAAATTGTAAAGGACATAAAATGGGAAACCGGTTATAACCACAGGGGAATAGAGAAACTTAGCGAAGCCAAGACCTACGATCAGGTTTTCTTTCTGGTAGAACGTATCTGTGGCATATGTTCAACATCTCATCCCTTCGCTTTTGCAAATGCTGTGGAGGAGATCGCGGGAGTTGAGATCACCGACAGGACAAAATATATCAGATCAATTATCGGGGAACTTGAGAGGATCCACAGTCATCTTCTCTGGGTAGGGCTTGCCGGTCATTTTCTCGGATACAACACAGTATTCATGTGGGCATGGAAATACCGTGAACCCATACTGGATCTGTTTGAAATGATAACCGGTAACAGGAACAGTTATGCAATGTTCAGGGTTGGCGGAGTAAGAAGAGATATTGAAAATGACAAAATAGCTCCCATAAGGAAGACAATGGGAGAAATCAGAAAGAAGACCGATCTGCTGACAGGTGCAGTTATGGATGATCCTGTGATCCACGCAAGGACCAGGGGGGTTGGCATACTTACGAAGCAGGATGTTCTTGATTATGCAGCTGTCGGGCCAACAGCACGTGCCTCCGGTGTTGCATCGGATATAAGGAAAGATGATCCGTATGCAGCGTATCCTCTGGTCAACTGGAAAGTAATTACTGCTGAAGAGGGAGATGTATTCGCAAAAGCAAAGGTAAGGCTGCTGGAGATCTATGAAAGTATTTCAATTATTGAACAATGTACAGGCGGACTTGAGAAAACCAGTGGACAGGATGTGAATGTAAAAGTACGGGAGATACCTGAAGGCAGTGGCACCGGGCGTGCCGAAGCGCCAAGAGGGGAAGTATTTCATTTTGTTGTTTCCGACGGATCCAATTCACCGGTACGTCATAAGATAAGGGCACCAAGCTATGTTAACATAGCTACCTTCAGAAAATCCTGTATCGGACAGACCATATCCGATGCAACCATTTCACTTGCCGCAGTTGATCCCTGCTACTGCTGTACCGAAAGGATGGCGGTAGCATATGACATTAATTCAGGTGAAAGAATAATGAATGCCAATGAACTGATTAATCTGTCAGTAAGGAGAACAAATGAATTGAAAAAAAACATTATCTGAACTAAATGAACCACTTCTTCCCGATAATATCAAATCCTTCTGTCTGCGCTTATATGCAGTTTTTGATATTATTACCGTTCATTGCCGCTTTAGTTCTGTTGATCGTCCCGGGAAAATATATTAAAGCAAAAGGCATAGCAGCTCTGATCATTAGCCTCATAACGGGTTTTTTTACTTTTTCCGCCTACAGCTCAGCATCGCGTATGATAGCTCCTGACGGCAGTCTGAGCAAAACCTGTTATTCACTATTCGGTTCAGACCTGTTCAGGGGTGCCGAAACAATCTTCACCTTTTCGCTCGATAATCTGAGCAGGCTGATACTCATATTCATAAGTTTGTTTGCCATCCTCATTCTGGTCTATTCCCTGGTTTATATCCGAAGAGACAGGGTAAGGAAATATTATGAATGGTTTCTGCTGACAATCGGATGTTCATATGGAGTAGTTCTGGCAGACAGCCTTATCATGCTACTTATTTTCTGGGGGATGCTGGGTATTTTTCTTTACAAGATGATCCCCGGGAGTGATGAGAACAGTTCTGCAGCTGCAAAGAAGACTCTTATAATCGTCGGGGCTTCGGATTGCATTATGATATTAGGCATCGGGATGCTTTACAGGATAAGCGGATCATTCAGTATTAGTTCAATCTCTCTGCCGACTGATAATATACTTTCTGTTACGGCTTTTCTGGCGCTGCTGATTGGAAGTTTTACAAAAGCGGGGGCCTTCCCTTTCCATACCTGGGTCCCTGATTACACAAAAGATGCTCCTGCTTCATCATCTGCATTACTGCCTGCTTCACTTGACAAACTTCTGGGGATATATTTACTGGCAAGGATTACAACGGATATCTTCATCCTCAGTGAAGCGATGAAGCTGTTATTGCTGATAACCGGTGTAATAACCATCATAACTGCGGTAATGATGGCTCTGGTCCAGCATAATTACAAGCGACTTCTCGGATTTCATGCTGTATCGCAGGTTGGATATATGATAGTCGGTTTTGGACTGGGATCGATGATCGGTATTGCAGCAGGATTATTCCACATGATCAACAATGCATTATATAAAAGTGGCCTCTTCCTTACCGCCGGAAATGTTGAATACAGGACCGGAGAAGAGAACATAGATGAGCTTGGCGGTCTTTCAGTCAGCATGCCTGTCACATTTGCCTCGGCACTTATTTTTGCAGTTTCAATTTCGGGAGTACCTCCTTTTAACGGATTTGCATCAAAATGGATGATATACCAGGGAATAATAGATTTGGGAGCCGGAGACGGGATCTCCGGCAGGCTGTGGATCATCTGGCTTGGTATGGCTGTACTGGGTTCGGCGCTTACTCTTGCAAGTTTCATAAAACTGATCGGAGGGATTTTTTTAGGGCGCAGAACCTTATCATCAGGGAGTATAAAAGAAGTGCCCTTTACAATGTGGCTCCCGCCGTTAATACTGGCAATACTCTGTACGGGATTCGGGATATTTGCAACAGGTGTTGTTGTACCGAAACTGTTTATGCCGGTTTCGGGTGAATTTCAGTTTTCAGGATTCTGGAATTCCTCCTTTGTTTCCCTCCTTGTAGTTATTTCTCTGATACTTGGCATATTATTTTACTTCATTCTGAATTACAGAAAATTCCGCAGAGAAGACAGCTTTATCGGAGGAGAAAGATTTCAGGAAGAGACAAGTTATTCAACCCCGGAATTTTACAAGACGATAAGTGAATTCAGGTTCTTTTCATGGATATACGATAAAGCGGAAAGAAAATGGTTCGACCTTTATGATCTGACAAAACGTTCTGTATTGAAGCTAAGTGCTCTTATAAGCGATGCACATTCAGGAGTTTTGCCGGATTATATTATCTGGGTTTGTGCAGGACTGGTTATAATGCTGATCATCATGATATAAATGTTCTATTAAATGGAAACAGCGATATCAATAATTATAATATTGATGATTTTCGGGGCTGTCTATGCCATCCATGCAAGGGATTTGCTGTCGGCTGTAATAGCATGCGGTATAGTCGGTTACGGACTTGTAATATGTTTTCTTCTGCTCAAAGCACCTGATCTGGCCATTGTACAGATTGTTGTCGAGACAATATCTCTGATCATCATGGTTGCGGTGGTGCTTGACAGTTCGAGGGAAGAACCATATTCAAGGCCAAATCCGCAGGGATATATAAATGCAGGTTCAGCCCTGCTGGTAATGGCACTTCTGTTTATTTTTTTCAGAACTGCAATAGTGACCCTTGACCGTTTCGGGGAGAGCACTCTCAGAATGGCTGCACCATATATTGAGGGAGCAATGGAAAGAACCGGCAGCGCAAACCTTGTTACAGGTGTTGTTTTTGATTTCAGGGGTTATGACACACTTGGTGAGGCAACGGTACTTGTTACTGCGGTGCTGGGGGTATTGACTATATTGAGGATACAGGGGAAGAAATGAGGGAAGGTATGGAAGGATCGTAACGGATTGCTTCGTCCCTGTATCATACTTTAAAGGTTTACCGAAGACTTAATGCGGGACTCGCAATGACAGAGGAAATACGGGACTCGCAATGACAGAGGAAATACGGGACTCGCAATGACAGATAAAGTAAGGAAAGGAATAATAAAAAAGAGA
>CAYQZL010000036.1:0-32285 GCA_964421975.1 uncultured Rikenellaceae bacterium | reverse complement strand
CTCTTCCGATCTGAGGGTGGAAAGGAACCGATCAAACCTTTTCTTTCATGGTATGAACTTACGGATGTAAAGGAGGGATTCATCATAGTGGATTTTGTTATAACTGAAAGGAATGAAGTCTGGGTTGCCACAATAGATGGTCTATATAAAACAGATATAAATAAAAGCGAAATAAAAGATTATACAGGATTCGATGGTCCCGGTTCCGGTTACACCATGCATAACAGGATCAGTAGTGACAACAATGGAAGCATATGGATACTGAATTCCACAAAAGGCCCTTATAAATTCAATCCGGAAAATGAAACCTTCGAAAGGATCATCATTTCTGAGGAATTCTATGGGATTTATTTTACTGACCTCAATTTTGACAAATACGGAAATTTGTGGTTAACACAGGGCAATTCACTGATCATTGTTGATCCGGTAACACAGGAAACACGCAGAATAAATGCCTTTCCGGAACCAACAGGAGCAATATCTTCATTACGGACTAAATCGGGCAATATGATCTATCTCGGCGATCAGCAGGTATATATTTTTCCTGACAGAGTTCCCAGGAACAGATTTGTTCCCCCGGTATATTTAACAGGCATATACATCAATGGTGTTGATTACCATGATCATTATCCTGAAGATGAACCTGTCTCTGATCTTAAGAAGATCATTCTCAGTTACAGGCAGAACCATCTGAAGCTTGAATTTGCCGCTCTGAATTATCTGGATCCTGAGCATAACAGGTACCGTTATTTTATGAGAGGAATAGATAATGATACATCAGGGATAGTGCCTGATATGTCGGTCGAATACCGTAAAATGAATCCGGGTACTTATTCATTCTGGTTTACCGGTTCCAATAATGACGGTATCTGGAACTCTTCCGGAAAAAGTCTTGAAATCACGATCCGTCCGCCCTGGCACAGATCCTTTATAGCTTATGTTATTTATGTTCTGATGCTGATGACAGGTATTATAGGATATATAAGGCTCAGGACCATGAGGCTCAGAAGGGATAAAGTAAGACTGGAAAGGGAGGTGCTGATCAGGACTGAAGAACTTGAAATAAAGAACAGGCAGCTTGCGGAGATCGATGAGACAAAAACAAAATTCTTTACTGATGTATCACATGAGATAAGAACTCCTCTAACTCTAATACTCGGGCCTCTTGATTCCCTCAGTAAGGAACATTGCGGTGATGAGAAGCAGGAAAAGCTTCTTGATATAATGAGAAGGAACGGGCAAAGACTGATGCAACTGGTAAACCAGCTTCTGGATATATCAAAGCTCGACTCCGGAAAAATGAAGATCATCCTTTCAGAAGGCGATATAGTTAAAGATCTCCGTATGCTTGTTTATGAGTTTCTGTCACTTGCAGAAAGTAAAAACATCCATTATATTGCCGAGATCCCCCGTTACGGATTCAATACACTTTTTGACCGCGATAAGACCGAAAAAATCATTTCAAACCTGCTTTCAAATGCTTTTAAATTTACTCCTGTCAACGGAACAGTCCGCTGCATACTAAAGATCTCAGAAGAGAAGTCAGATCACCCTGAACTTGAGGTCAGAGTAAGTGATACAGGACCGGGCATGACATCTGATCAGATTGAGAATGTTTTTAACAGATTCTTCAGTATTGAAAGCCACCATGAAAAAGAGGCCATCGGGACAGGTATCGGTCTTGCACTTACCAGGGAATTTTTAACATTGTTGCATGGAACTATAGATGTTAAGAGCACTCCGGGTACCGGGTCGGAATTCATGATACGGGTTCCTCTGGGGAAAGATCATCTTAAGGAAGATGAATTCACTTTAATACCCGGAGGAACTGAACCGGCAAAGGACTCTCATAAAGAACCGGTAATAAGTCCGGGGTGGGTTAGAATCAAATCTTCAATTCACGAAGAGAAAAACAGAATCCTTATCATCGAAGATAACACTGATCTCAGGACATATATAAGGGAGAATCTGTCTGATGATTATAACGTTCTTGAAGCTGAGGACGGGATTATCGGATTAAACCTGGCCATGACCATGATCCCTGACATTATTATTACTGATCTTATGATGCCGGGGATGGATGGGATTCAGTTATGTTCGCGTATCAAGGGTGATGAAAGGACCAGTCATATTCCCGTGATAATGCTTACTGCAAAAGCAACTCATGAAGAAAGGATAGAAGGATTAAAGACGGGAGCCGATGACTATATAATCAAGCCCTTCAATATGGAGGAACTTACGGTCAGGGTAAAAAACCTTCTCGCCCAGAGGGAGAAGCTGAGAATAAAATACCGTGATGAAAAGTTCCTTGCAAATCAGTCAGATTCAGATTTATCTCTTGATGAAAGGTTTATGCAAAAAGTGTTCAGGTTGATATCAGAACATATGCGGGATTTTGATTTTGATTCTGATTACCTCCACAGGCTTCTTGGAATGAGCAGGGGGCATCTGTACAGGAAAATAAAAGCCATGACAGGATTATCTGCAAGCATTCTTATACGTAATTTACGTATGGAAAGAGCAGGTAAGCTGCTGATGGAAGGCCGGCATAATATTACTGAAGTGGCCAACAGCGTGGGTATTTCAAATCCATCCTATTTTACCAGATGTTTCAGGGATTATTTCGGGATCTCTCCCAAAGATTATTCCATGCGGGTCAAATGAATAATATCCTGGGATCCTTATATAGCCTGATTCTATTCATACCTGTAAAGTTTAACTCTTTGTAATGATTCACTTCCTCTGGAAAATTTAAGTCCTGTTCCGGTTTTATTTTCCAGAGCTCTGGCTGCAAGGTCATAATCGATCATTATATCATCACCATTCAGGCGTCTTCCCTGTATCCATTTTCCATTTTCAAATCTGCCTTCGTCCAGCTGTGCTATTGCGGCAATTGCTGGTCCGGCAGTAACAGGAGTAAATGATATCTGGACGTTGCTTCCGAAAATTGTATATTCATCAGGGCCGGAGTTGATGATTATACAATATCCGGGCATCTGTTGCTGGGATTGTGATGAGCCCCAGCCCCTGAACAGTTCGGCTCTTATCCTGTAATCACCCAGAACAACATCTTCTGATGGATTCTTATCCTGATTCAGCAACAATGATGTAACAGTTCCTTTTTCCTGTGCTTCCAGTACCAGTGGAGCAAATCCCCGGAGGATCCGGTAAGCTTTTGAAACAGGTTCATCTTCATTGCGTTTGAATATCTGTTCAATTCCAAACGGGGAATAGCCGATGGCATTATGCTTTCCGATTGCATAAAATAACTGTCCCGAACCCTGTTCTCCTGCTCTTGATTCGGGAATAAACAAAGCATTATCATTCCTTGTATATAGAGCGCATATCTCAGCGAAATCAGGAAGATATATGTCGGGGCAGAACAGGTCAACATCCGGAGCACCTGCTCTCCAGATATCAAGTACGTGTGCCTGAGGACCTCCTGAAGGATAGTCACCGGGCCTCTTATCCTGCGGCTGAACGATCCATGCGTTTACAAACATGGGTATATCATATTCTTTTTTACCTGCTTTGGTACATTCATTTATGAAATTCGCATAATGCCAGGCCATGAATAACTCATCTGCCCTGTCGCCATTACCGAATACTTCCATCCACGAACCAGCTGTTTTTGACCCTGCAGCCGACCATACCTCCTGCAGTTCCGGAAGCAGATTATCCCTGTGCCTGGCCAGGTAATCCATCAGTTCCCGCGGAACAGGAGAATTGAATGCACTGTTTGCGGCATCACTGTGATCCCGTGGAGATCCTATTATACCAACTTCGTTCTGAACCTGTACCATTATGACAGTTCGTGACTGGCTGTCATTCTCAGCAAGATGTTTCATCATGGCTGAAAAGGCTTTGGAATCCTTTTCCAGAGTCTCATTTCCGAAGATTGAAAGTATTTCGAGGGATTTGCCATTTTCAGCCTTTACCCTGGGAAACCTTACATAATCTTTTTTTACCCATTCAGGCATATAATGAGATTGTCCGTTTTTCCATGATCCGAACCACAGGAGGATGAGCTTAAGATCATTTTTCCGGGCATCTGCAAGCAGTTCATCCACTACTGAAAAATTAAACTTCCCTTCAAGGGGTTCTAAAAGCGACCATTCAACGGCGGCAAGAACTGTATTCATGCCGGAATTTTTCAGAACAGGCCAGTATTCTTTCATGTATTCCCGGCTCGTAGAGCTTGAATTGTGAAGTTCCCCGCCAAGTACAAGGAAGGGTTCACCATCGACTATAAGCTGTGTTGCATTTCCTCGTTTTTCCAGAACTGGAACTGGAGGTGCAGGCTGCTCAGTACATGAAATACAGAAAATACAAACTGCCGGAAGGATAAGGATTGATATGATAATATTTTTCATTGCAGGATGTTTAATGAACATCAAAAATAGTTCAATATGTTTTTATTGTGAAATTACCATCGGTTATTTTACTTTTTTTGGTAACTTGTAAGGGAAATTTACCTGATCCTTAACTTAAACCGTTTCAGCCATGCGAATAATAATCTCAGGATTGCTGGCATTTGTGATATGGTCTGTTTTTTCAGCATGGATATTCAATGACAAGCTGCTTCCTGTGCTGAAAAAACCGGTTACAGTGCCGTTAATCGCCGACAGTGAATCCCTTATGGCAGATTCTTTAGCTCAGCTTAAAGCATCAATGCCTGAAGCACTACTTATCTACTTTGATTTTGATAAATCCGGATTCAGAAATGATCCGCAACTGGGAAGTAAAATAGCTCCTTTCAGAGACTGGCTTGCTAAATACCCGGGTTCAAAGCTTGTCGTTACAGGGCATACAGACCTCATCGGTACGCAGGAATATAATATGCAGCTCGGTCTTGAAAGGGCTCAGATAGTGACCCGTCAGATCCTGGAACTCGGAATTGACAGGAACAGGGTACTGACTGAGTCATTAGGTGAAACCCAGCCTGTTGCCGGATATATTACCGAAGAAAACAGGGCAAAGAACAGACGAACAGAAATAACAATAAAACTACAGTAAGATGATTCCATTATTATTACCCCCCGCAATGTCAGTAGCCGGAGCTGTGGTACTGATAGTCGCACTGCTCCTTGTTGCAGCCGCAATAGGATCCCTTACAACATGGCTTTATGCCAAATCAGTTTATACTCCGGTTATTAAAAAGCTTGAAGAGGAAAAAGCAGACCTTCAGAGAGAAGTATCGGGGTTGAGGGATGATGTACGGAGGCTGGAGAGAGAAAATGAGGGGTTTAAAACGAAAATCGGGGAACTTGAGAAGGATATTTCTGAAAAGGAGAAAAAGATAAAGGAACTTCAGAAGAAAATTAAGGAATAACCGCAAAAGATTCCTCACTTCGTTCGGAATGACAGTGCATATACGATTAGAAGAACTAATCGATGCTTAATCTTCAATTGAGGCGTGGTATTCCTGGATTGACCGGACAGTATATGCGCCGTTCTGGCGATCCTTTATACCCTTGGTTGCTGAAAGGGCAGCCGATGTGGTTGTAATATAAGGGATCTTATACCTTATAGCATTCTTTCTGATATATGAATCATCATATTCGCTGAGGCGGCCTGCAGGGGTGTTTACAACAAGATCTATTTCACCATTCTTGATCGCATCCACAATATTTGGTCTTCCCTCATGAACTTTAAGGATAAGCGTTGCCGGTATTCCGTTTTCTTCAAGGAATTTTTTTGTGCCTCCTGTCGAAAGGATCCTGAAACCCATGTCATTGAAATTCCTGGCAGCTTCCAGGATCCGGTGTTTGTCACGGTTAGCAATCGTAATCAGCACAGTTCCCTTAACAGGAAGAGGTGACTGTGTAGCTTCCTGCGATTTGAAGAATGCCATTCCGTAAGTATCTGCCATTCCCAGAACCTCTCCGGTGGAACGCATTTCAGGTCCAAGAAGGGGATCAATGGCAGGGAACATATTGAAGGGGAATACCGCTTCCTTAACGCCATAATATTTCACCGGCCTGTTCTTAAGATTGAATTCGGGAAGTTTTTGTCCCAGCAGTATCTGGGTAGCAATCCTGGCCATCGATACGTTACATACCTTTGACACGAGAGGAACTGTTCTGGAAGCTCTCGGATTGGCTTCCAGGATATATACGACATCCTCATATATTGCATACTGAATATTCATCAGTCCCACAACGTTCAGCTCCATTGCAATCCTCCGGGTATAGTCGTAGATTGTTTTTTTATGTTCCTTCGGTATCACAACAGGAGGTATCACACAGGCTGAATCGCCGGAATGTATTCCGGCATATTCTATATGCTGCATTACAGCCGGTACAAATGCATCGGTACCATCGGATATGGCATCAGCTTCTGATTCAATTGCATCTTCAAGGAATTTATCGAGGAGCAGTGGCCTGTCGGGAGATACACCGACTGCTTTTGTCACATATTCTTCGAGCATCTGCTCATCGAGGATTATTTTCATTGCTCTGCCGCCCAGTACATATGAGGGTCTTATCATCAGAGGATATCCTATCCTTGCGGCAATAGTTCTTGCTTCGGAAAGCGTACTTGCCATTCCTGATTCAGGCTGGGGAATTCCCAGTTTCTCAATTATATGTCTGAACCTGTCGCGGTCTTCGGCAAGATCGATTGTTTCGGAAGTTGTTCCGAGGATCTTTACTCCTGCTTCGGAAAGTTCACGGGCAAGGTTAAGGGGTGTCTGACCTCCGAACTGGACTATAACGCCTTCCGGCTTTTCCTTTTCATAGATACTGAGGACGTCTTCTGCTGTAAGAGGTTCAAAATAAAGCTTATCGGAAGTGTCATAATCGGTAGAGACCGTTTCCGGATTACAATTTACCATTATCGATTCAAAGCCGGCATCACGTATGGCAAAAGCTGCATGAACACAGCAATAATCAAATTCAATACCCTGACCTATCCTGTTGGGCCCGCCACCCAGTACCATTATTTTCTTTCTGCTGCTTACCTCAACCTTATCGGGAGCATTGTATGTGGAAAAATAATATGCTGCATTTTCAACGCCGCTTACGGGGACCTGTTCCCATGCTTCTTTGATCCCGAGTGTAATGCGTTTTGCCCTTATTTCTTTTTCCGGGATATCAAGCAGTTTTGAAAGATATTTATCCGCAAATCCATTCTTTTTGGCATTGATCAGTATTTCATCCGGTGGAAATGCTCCTTTATAATTCAGTATTTTCTCTTCTTCATCAACCAGTTCCTTCATCTGCTGTATGAACCAGCTCTTTATATGGGTTCTCCTGTGGAGATCCTCAATATCTGCACCCTTGCGTAAAGCTTCATACATCAGGAACTGACGTTCGCTGGAAGGATGTTTCAGCATTGTAAGAAGTTCTTCAAGAGATTTCAGGTTAAAGTCTTTGGCAAAGCCCAGACCGTAACGGCCGATCTCGAGCGAACGTATCGCTTTCTGGAATGCCTCCTTATATGTCTTACCGATACTCATTACCTCACCTACTGCCTGCATCTGAGTCCCGAGCCTGTCTTCAAGACCTTCGAACTTCTCGAAAGCCCAGCGCGCAAATTTTACAACAACATAATCACCTGACGGAGTATATTTATCGAGAGTACCCTCTTTCCAATATGGTATTTCATCAAGCGTTAAACCGCCGGCAAGAAGGGAGGATATGAAAGCTATGGGGAAACCGGTGGCTTTTGATGCCAGGGCTGATGATCTGGATGTACGCGGATTTATTTCAATTACTACAATCCTGTCGGTTTTAGGATCATGTGCAAACTGAACATTTGTACCGCCAATAACTTCAATAGCTTCAACGATATCATAGGAGTATTTCTGAAGGCGTTTTTGCAGTCCGGGACTTATTGTAAGCATTGGTGCGGTACAATATGAATCGCCGGTATGAACACCCATTGCATCTACATTCTCAATAAAGCAGACAGTTATCATCTGATTTTTGGAATCCCTTACAACCTCCAGTTCCAGTTCTTCCCATCCCGCGACAGATTCTTCAACAAGGATCTGGTTTACAATACTTGCAGAGAGCCCCCTGCTGGCAATAAGACGCAGCTCCTCCAGATTATAAACAAGTCCTCCGCCCGTGCCCCCCATGGTATATGCAGGTCTTATAACGACAGGGTAACCCAGTTCGGCAGCTATCTTTTCGGCTTCCTCGACACTGTTAACGGCCTGACTTTTCGGCATTTCGATCCCAAGACGGTTCATGGTTTCCTTGAAAGCGGTCCGGTCTTCACCCCGTTCAATTGCATCGATATTTACACCGATCACTTTTACATTGTATTTTTCAAGTATCCCTTTCTTTGCAAGCAGGGAGGATAGATTCAGACCTGTCTGACCGCCCAGATTGGGAAGAAGGGCATCAGGCCGTTCTTTTTTAATTATTTCCGTAAGCGCATATTCATTGAGAGGTTCAATGTATGTTATATCGGCAATACCAGGATCTGTCATGATGGTGGCAGGATTCGAATTGACGAGTATAATCTTATATCCCATCGATCGCAGGGCTTTACAGGCCTGGGTGCCGGAATAGTCAAATTCACATGCCTGTCCGATAATGATGGGACCTGAACCAATTATCAATATCTTTTCAATATCTGTCCGCTTTGGCATAATTTACCTGATTTAAAAAACCGCCGAAAGATAAAAAATCATTCCGAGGGGCAAACAAAAGCGGACTGAAATCGGACGGAAAATTATTAACTTCTGTATTAATTTGAAATTCAATCTAGTATATCCCATATTCCATGAGTGTGTCCCACATTGCCCAGAAATTTTCCGGGGGGACATCTTCCTGAATATTGTGTACCGTGGTAAAAACAAACCCTCCTCCCGGTGCAAGAATATCAATGATCTTTTTAACCTCATCCTTTACAATCTGAGGGGATCCGTCCCTGAGGGTTGACTGGGTATTGACACCTCCTCCCCAGAAAACAAGGTCCCTGCCGAAATCATTCTTCAGCTCTTTCAGATCCATATTGGCAGCAGTGAACTGAACAGGATTATAAATATCCAGACCCGCCTCAATAAGATCAGGAAGGAGAATACGTACCGAACCGCAGGTGTGCATAAATATTTTCACGCCCGGTAATCTGTGTTTGATATGTGACCAGAGATTCCTGAAGCGGGATATCACTTTTTTCCTGAGGAAGTCGGGATCCAGGAGAGTTGAGGTCTGGGTACCCAGATCATCACATTCGGATATCACGCTGATGCGATCCGTCATGTTGTTCTCTGTAAGCCAGTCAATAACAAGATCCCAGTATTTCCATTTATATTCGAGAACCACATCGAGGAGCTGTTCAACTCCGGCCTGATCCATGACGGTATCAATGAACCAGTTCTCATAACCTCTTATTCTTAAAGAAGTTTCAGTCAGTCCGGCACAATTCCTGTCGATAATTATTCCGGAAGAGTTAATGTTTTTTGCCTGTTCGGAAAGATCTTTTCGGATAATATCGGCATGAACAGAGATATCCGGGACCTTATAATGTTTTAAGCCTTCACCTATTGATGAGTATTTTTCGAGTGGCCAGGAGTACTGATTGTAGTAAATATCTTTGAGTTCATCCATTTTCCAGAGACAACCCCACACGTCTGTAATTTCTTTAACATTTCCTTTTTGTACCACGATATCTTCAAAATCCGGTATTCGCCTTGCACCCATTCTTCTTATATCGCAATTGAGCTTTTTCAGGGTCTCTTCAACGGGTGTGACTATCTGCTGGACAGGATCTGTTTCCTTTGTTTCATATTCAGTTGATATTCCCCTGTATTTCATTGCCCTGATAAAAGCTTTTTTACTTATACCTGTTACAGTGGTTCCGGCAATATCATACGGTATCCTGTCCGGTTCTCTGTGATCGAGGGTAGTGTTAAGTCGTTCAAAGCTTTTCATATCGTTTTACAGATTTAAAGGTTTTATTTCAGGGATCAGAAGATGGATGATTCCCAGTGCCAGAAAATAACCGAGAGATGCTATCAGGAAGGGGATTGCATAACCCTGCATTCCCATATTCTGCAGAAGGCCTCCGACCAGCTGTGCAATGAGGGCACCTCCAACGGCTCCGGCAAATCCGCCGATACCGGTAACGGATGCTGTTGCCTTACGGGGGAAGATATCAGACATCAGGCTGAAAATATTTGCCGACCAGCCGCAGTGTCCGCCGGCAGCCAGGGCGATAAGACCGATTACCACCCACATATTGTTCACATGAGGGACCAGCATTACGGGCAGGGCAAACAGGGCGCAGATAAGAAATCCCATTTTCCTTCCCTTGTTGAGTGTCCAGCCTTTTTTGAGAAACCGTGAGGAAAGCCATCCGAGGAAAATGCCACCACCCCATGAAACGAGATAGATGGTGAAGAAGGGAATCCCTATTTCCTGAAGTTGCAGGCCATATTTGCCATTCAGGAATTTTGCTCCCCAGAAAAGGTAAAACCACCATATTGGGTCGGCCATGAACTTGCCGACACAGATCCCCCATACTTCCCTGGTTTTAAGCAGTGTTGTCCACTTAACTTTTTCAGTTGATTCAGCAGCAATATCACTGTTGATATGATCAAGTTCCTTTTTACTTACCAGATGATGTTTTTCGGGTTTTCTGTAGAAGAATAACCAGCATATTATCCAGATTGCGCTGAGCGGAAATGTCCAAAGGAATGCGGCTCTCCAGTCATTCCCGGCAGCAACCACAACAACAGGGATAATAAGAGGCGAAAGCAATGTTCCGGCATTTGCACCCCCGTTAAAGAGACCCACTGCGAGGGCCCGTTCCTTTTTCGGGAACCATTCTGCCAGCACTTTGTTGGCTACGGGGAAATTTCCTGACTGGCCCACTGAAAGGCCCAGCCGTGCAAGAGCAAATCCTATCCATGATCCTGCCAGAGCTGTAGCAGCCTGTGCGACGGACCATAAGCCTACAGATATTGCATAACCTGATTTTGTTCCTATCCTGTCGACGATCACTCCCATTATCAGGAAGCAGAGTGCATAACCGATCATGAATGCACTGTTTATATTACCATATTGTTTTTCGGTCCATCCTATTTCATCCTGAAGGAAAGGTGCCATTATTCCCAGGGCTGAGCGGTCAAGATAAAGCAATGTAGTGGCAATGAAAAGGAAAAAAAGGATTACCCACCTGATATTGGATTTGGCCGGTGCATCTTTCATCTGAAATGATCTGTATAATGTTTAAACAGGATGATGCCTATATATTCTCCCTTACCACAAAAGGTTCCCTGTATTCTCTGGTTAGCATTGCATCAGCATCAGGGGCATTTATAAATTTCATTTTAACGGGATCAAATTCCAGGGAACGTCCCAGACGGTATGATATATTTCCAAGGTGTACCAGTGCACAGGAATAAAATCCATCCCTGATATCAGCATTAGCCAGTTTCATATCTCCTGCCCTTATGGCATCAATAAATGCTTTATAATGATCTCCGAGTCCGCTTCCCTTTTCTCCTTCTTTACGTTCCTTGCCGTAATAGACCTGCCATTCATTCACATTCTTTGTCATAAATCCCTTTGAACCGTAGAACAGGTTACCCACAACATTATCTGAGCTGACCATATAAGCATCTTCCTTCGGATTGTCACTTTTGATACCTTCCCGGTTTGTTATCCAGTGTCTTACTTCAAACTGAAGGATCTTTTTCTTGTCTCCTCCTCCTGCAGGATTCGGGAATTCAAATACTGCAAACAGTACGTTTGGGGTATTCTGGTCATCATCAAACATAACATGTCCTCCGGCAGCAGTGATCCTGGACGGTAATGTCACATCAAGACCCCACCGGGCAATATCCATTTCATGTACACCCTGGTTTCCCATATCACCATTACCGAAATCCCAGTTCCAGTGCCAGTTATAATGGAACCTGTTCTTTGAGAAAGGTTTTTTCGGTGCAGGTCCAAGCCAGAGATCATAATCCACGCCCGCAGGTACCGCTTCATCAGGTGTTTTTCCTATTGTATCACGCCATTTGTAGCAAAGGCCTTTTGCCATATAAACCTCCCCAAGCTTTCCAGTATGAAGGAACTGAGCCATGGATTGTGCACATGGATTGCTTCTCTGTTCTGCTCCGTCCTGTACGATCAGCTTATACTTTTCTGCTGCCTCCACAAGCTTTCTCCCTTCAAAGAAGTTATGACAGCATGGCTTTTCAACCGATACATGCTTGCCCGCCTGCAGGGCCCATATCGATGCCAGTGCATGCCAGTGATTCGGAGTCGCTATCGATACTGCATCTATATCCTTGTCTTCATAAAGCTTTCGTAAATCCGTGTATAACCTGGGCCTCTGTAATCCCTTTGCGGTAAAGTATTTCTTTACCCTTTCTTCAAAGAGATTACTGTCCGGATCACATAAGGCTGCGACATTTACACCGGGTAATTTGAGATATTCTCCTATGTGAGACTGTCCCTGAGCCCTGATGCCTATCACTGCTACATTAACACGGTCATTTGCACCTTTCCATCCGGACCCTGTAAGCATTACGGGCGATACACCTATCCCTACCGATCCGGCTATGGCTGTTTTACTGAATTCACGTCGGTTCATAATAAATATTTAATGAAATTGCTGATAAATATACTTTTTAATAATTTACCATTATATAAATTCCATTATAATTTGTCATATTAAAACTGCTTTTCAACACTGGATTGCATTATACTTGCATGATATTTGATACTTCGGATCTGTATTATTTTCAACTTCTCACCAGCGGTTGAGTAAATTATTACAAATGAATTTATTACGGATAAAACATATTCTGACGATATTATTGTTATCTGTTTCCTTTTGTGCTGTTTCCCAGAAAGTGAGTATTGTTTTGATAAAAACTGAAAATACCGGCATCTCTGAATGGCAGATCCTTGATGGGCAATACAGAAATATTATTTCGGGAGATGATTTTTCCCCGGGCGATTCAGTGCTGTTCTCACTGGAGGCAGGCAACAGATATATTTTAAGTATCAGTGTATCAGATCTGACTTATCAGGATACAACTCTATGTTCATTATTGATCAACGAAGAGCCTGTCATAAGAGTGAATTCCGGTCTTGATCCGGGGGATCATTTTTTCCCATTCTATACAGGGGTAAAGAAAGAAATAAGCAAGATAATAGGGGGGACCGATGCAAATATTGCTGATTTCCCCTGGCAGGTTTATTTTGAAGCGGGAACTTATTTATGCGGTGGTACAATAATCGCAGATGACTGGATAGTTACAGCTGCTCATTGTACACGTAATGAAGACGGTACAGCCATTCCTGTATCAGAGATGTTTATTAAAGCCGGAGCAACAAATCCTTATCAGGTGAATTCAGGCAAGATATATTTTATCAGTCAGGTGATCATTCATGAGAATTTCAACAATAATAATCTTGATAATGACATTGCCTTGCTGAAGCTGAAATCACCTGTTGATGTGGTAAATGCCAGTCCGATAAAGCTGGTAACTGCAGCTGATGCCCTTGAAGGCGCAACTGATCCGGGTGTGATCTCATGGGTTACAGGGTGGGGGCTGACAGATCTCTCGCCGGAGGTACTTCCATATAACCTCCAGAAGGTTCAGCTTCCTATTGTTTCGAGGGAACAGGCATCAACGGTGTGGCGGAGCATATCTGATAATGTTATAATGGCCGGATACCGTGATGCGACGCGGGATGCATGTAACGGCGACAGCGGTGGTCCGCTGGTTGTGCCGGTGTCGGGAGAATACCGCCTTGCCGGCATAACAAGCTGGGGCAGCGAGGATTGTGATACCTATAGCGCCTATACCAGGATATCTGCCTATGAATCATGGATAAGAACTTTAACAGGAATAACGGAATTTGCTCCTCCAATACCTATAGGCGCTATCCTTATTTGTCAGGGTACCGCTTTCAGTCAATATAACACAACTCCGGTTGCCGGTGCCACAGAATACCAGTGGGAGCTTTTTCCCGGGGAGGCAGGAACAATATCCGGTACAGGGAATTCAGCAACTGCTGTATGGGATCCGCAATACCTTGGTCCGGCTACCATTAAGCTGAGAGTGAAAATAAACAACACATTATCCGAATGGTCGCGCCTTGGAGTGGAAGTTGTTCAGAACACACGCATAATAACCCAGCCTGAGGACAGGGTACTTTGTGCCGGACAAACAATCGACCTCAGCATTACGGCAGAAGGACATGATCTTCAATTCTACCGTTATAAGGACGGAATACTTACAAACACATTGGACACGGGTATCTATAAAATTACCGGCTCTGTTACATCAAATTCGGGAGTATACAGATGCATGATAACCGGTTCATGCGGGACGGTCTGGTCTGCTGATGTCAATATTACCGTTCATCCCCAGACACGCATAAATTCATTTTCAGAGGATATTACAATCAATTCCGGCAGTGACGTAAAGCTGGAGGTTGGTGCTGACGGACATGAACTGGATTATCAGTGGTTAAAGAATAATGAGATAGTACAGAATTCATACCAGTCTGCACTTGATCTGCCAGATGTGAATGCTTCCGACATCGGCCTTTATCAGGTTATTGTTAAAGGAACCTGTGGTACGGAACTGAGCGGAAAGGCATATCTGTATGTCAGGAAAGAAAATAATACAGCATCTCCTGAGGTATTTATCTGGCCAACAGTAACCGACGGTATCATTAATACAGCACTCAGGACGGATGAAGCATACAGTATCCGTGTTTACAGTTATACCGGGAGCATTATTAAAGAATTAAGCGGTTGCCGTTATCAGACCACCATTTATATGAATAATTACCCGCCGGGAATTTATATCATAAACGTCTATAACAGGAATTTCAACCTGAAACAGAAGTTCATCAGGAAATAAAATTATTGTAAATTTATAGTGTTATTAAATGCCGGAATTCCCTGATGGAGAACAAAGTCCTATATAAGATCCGGATCCGTGGATTAGTCCAGGGTGTAGGATTCAGGTGGAATGCTGCGAGGGAAGCAAGGAACAACGCCATTACAGGTTATGTTGAAAATATGCCGGATGGCAGTGTTTATATTGAAGCGGAAGGCTGCAGGGATCGACTTAATAAATATGTGGAATGGTGCAGGGAAGGTCCCGGATATGTTGAATCGGTCACTGTTGATACCTTTACACCGGTAAACTATATTGATTTTAAAATAAAACATTGATTTATAAATGATTTAACCTATAATCCACTATGAGAACTGACAGGAGAACATTCATCAAAACAGGAGCAATGGCATTGGCCGGTACTGCTCTGTTAAGCAGACAGGCTTTCGGGGCACCGAAGCAAAAAGGTATTGTTGGCTTACAACTCTATTCAATCCGTGCCGACATGACAAAAGATCCGCTCGGATCACTGAAAAAACTTGCGGAAATGGGCTATGTTTATGTAGAACATGCCAACTATGTTAATCGCAGGTTTTATGGTTACACCCCTTCCGAATTCAGAAAAGTGCTTGACGATCTTGGTCTGAAAATGATCAGTGGTCACACCGTTATGGGCCGTCAGCACTGGGATGAATCGCGAAAAGATTTCTCCGACAGCTGGAAATATACAGTGGATGATGCCGCAGTGCTGGGACAAAAATATGTCGTAAGCCCTTCCATGGATAACAGCATGCGGAATAATTACGACGACTTTAAAAGATATATGGATGTCTTTAACAAGTGCGGCGAGCTCTGTAAGAAACAGGGAATGAAATTCGGTTATCATAACCACGATTTTGAATTCAGCGAAAAGCTCAACAATGAAAAGCTTTTCGACATAATGATGAAGAGTATGGATCCTGAACTTGTTGTTGTTCAGCTTGATATCGGCAACCTGTATAACGGTGGCGCTGTTGCTCTAGATGTTGTAAAACAATATCCCGGAAGGTTTGAGAATATCCATGTGAAGGATGAAATAAAAGCCAGTGGCGGGAAAGAACAATATGAGAGCTGTGTCCTGGGAGAAGGTATTGTAAATGCAAAAAAGGTAACGAAACTTGCAACGAA
Organism: uncultured Rikenellaceae bacterium; assembly: GCA_964421975.1. Lineage (GTDB taxonomy): Bacteria > Bacteroidota > Bacteroidia > Bacteroidales > VadinHA17 > LD21. Next base: position 16,291 of record CAYQZL010000036.1, on the reverse strand, counting down.
AATAGGAGGAACACAGGTATATATCATCGAACAGGAATCATACCAGGGTAAAGAACCCATGGATTGTATGAAAGAGAATCTCGCAGTTATGCAGAAATGGGGGTATTGATATTCGGCTTGCCCGTATTGCCTGATATTTTCCTGATGAGGATCCAGATTTTTGATAACTGAGGCGGTTTGTTGAGCAGCTTTAGTATATCTCCTTTCTCCTTTTCTGTCATCCGGACTGATTTGTTTACATATTGCCTGCTGAAAATGAGGATGTTTTCCGAGTCATCAGGCCTTAGTCTGCAGCAGCTGCCGACCACTCCGGTAAACATCGTGTCCAGATGGTAATATTCATCGGTAACCTTATTTATCATCCTTACGGGAATTATCTTTTTCAGAAGTCCGCCGTAAGGTGACATTTTGATTATAAGTCTGTTCAGATCCCTCTGTCCCATCAGCATCGGAGGGAAAGTATCAAAGAACCATAATTTGTTTTCATGAACACAATAGTTCCTTAATGTGGGATGAAATCCGATATCAATATTTTTATTCTTGTTTTCCCTGAACAGGAGCATTTCATCAAAGACCATTGTGCAGAGGCTTTCAACCTCCTCAATACTTCCCCTGATTATATGATTCCGTAACAATTCTTCATCCCTGAACGCATCCTGGATAATGACCAGCTGATGCTTTTTTTCTGTGATTCTTGTCCTTATTATGGTTTCAGGGATACTCAGTCCGGCATGTTTCAGTTCCCTCACATATTCATTATGAATGTCAATGATATATGAGATATATTCCTCACTGCTTACAGGAAAATATAACTTGATGAAAAGAGCTCTTTCCCCATGAAAAACACGAAAGGGTTTTGAAAAATATCCCAGGTCGGAGGATCTTTCCTTCGATTCAATGTCTGCAAGTATGAGGTCAATATCTTCCTGTGAAAGCGGATTCATGGCTTTTTATTTAACAGATATGCATCTGTTATTATAAAACCTTTATATCAAGTGGTTTACGGTATACTGTTTTTTTGTATCTGACAGAAGGATAACCCAGGCATACAGCTGTGAGTACCCTTTCCTTGCCGTTCAGCCGGGCCAGTTTTCTTATCGATTTAAACCTGTTCGCAAGTTCGGCAAAATATCCGTTCATAACTGTACCAATACCAAGGGTCTGGGCTGCAAGATCGATTGTATTGCCTGCAATTCCGGCATCCCACTGGGGTATACGGAAGTACTTGCCTTCAGTATAGATCACCAGAAGGCAGGGTGCACCTCTAAGGAATGTATCAACCCCTTCTTCAAAAAAGAGACGTACCAGTCTTGAAGCACTGCTTTTGCTCCTGTCCGTAACAAAATACTTTACGGGAAAGCTTGACGACAGCTTCAATGCCATTCTCATTTTTTCTGCCATGGCAGTTTTTATTTTAAGCAGGATCTCTTCATCTGTAATGAATTTATATTTGAGCGACTGCTTGTTTGATCCTGTGGGAATATATCTGACAACATTCATAAGTTTGTCAATATGTTCCTGTTGCAAAGGTTCTTTCCTGTAATTTCTGATGCTTCTCCTGTTCCTAACCAGATGTGTGAACTGTTCATAGGATATATCCGGATCAACGGTTTCATTATAATCGTTCATGTCAACCCTGGTATTAATGATGGCATTCACAGGGCATATTGCAATACAATGGCCGCAATCATTGCATCCGGCTTCAATCAGTTTGACCGGTCTTTTATCATCATCAATTATTATACGTCTTGAACCGCAAACCCTGCTGCATAATCCGCATTTCGTACATATTTCATAATCAATCTTTATGTTCATAGGCAGTGGGAAGTCATGAATCAGGAAACAAAATTAGTCAAACTATGGTTCAAAACAATATATCCTTTTAATTCCCGGCCGCACAAAGAAATCATTTATATTTACGTATTATGATACCTGACGAAAAATATCCCGGAGTGCCCGGAAAAAGGGGGAATGAGGATCGTTATCCCGGTAAGGACAGGATAAATGACCAGGGATCTGATTTCCATGAAGATGATCCGGGAGCTTCTTTTTTTGACAGAATAGAAAGTCTCGCATTAAGACAAAAGGATGCTTTCAGCAGCAGCAAAGAAGAAGAAGCGGGCGACCTTAGTTCTGTCACCCTGAACAGCTTCCCCGAAGTTGAATCGGATGAAAGAACAGTAAGGAAGATAGAAGAGCTTAATTCAATTATTCTTTCCATAGAGAACCGTCCGGCACTTCCAGGAGAGGTAAGGCTGGAAAGATCATATAAAACAGATTACCGGAGAGAACTTAATGATGCACAGCTTCAGGCTGTAACTTCACTTAAAGGTCCTGTACTGGTTATAGCCGGTGCCGGAAGCGGAAAGACCAGGGTTATTGTTTACAGGGTTGCCTTCATGCTCGAGAACGGGATAAATCCCGAAGATATCTTATTGCTTACATTTACAAGAAAAGCAGCGACCGAAATGCTGGGAAGGGTCAGGAAGCTGCTGAATGATAATTCTGTACAAAAGATTTTTGGAGGTACTTTCCATGCATTCTCAAATTATATCCTGAGGAAATATGCCGGATTGCTTAATATACCGCATAATTTCACCATTATTGACGAAGAAGATTCGGCAGATACTATAGACCTCATAAGGTCAGAGCTGAAAATCGAAAAAAGAGAAAAAGCTTTCCCGAAGAAAAACAGAATACAGGAAATAATATCTTCTTCAAGGAACAGGGATCTTAGCATAAGAAAAATTATTGAAAATGAATTTACCGGTTTAAAAGGATTTATCAAAGATATTGAGCTTATAAACCAGGGTTACGAAAAATATAAAAAGATATGTAACCTTTATGATTATGATGATCTTACCGATGTGCTGAGGAATTCATTGAGAGACAATGCCATTTTCAGGAAAAGACTTAATGATAAATACAGGTATATCATGATAGATGAATACCAGGATACAAATATTGTTCAGAAAGAGATTGTTGAGTATCTGGCTGAAGGTTCCGGTAATGTACTTGTAGTAGGTGATGATTCCCAGAGTATTTATTCGTTCAGAGGTGCCAATTATGAGAATATCTTAAGGTTTCCGCAGAAGTATCCGGGCTGCAGGGTTGTAAAGATCGAAGAAAATTACCGCAGCAATCAGCGAATACTTGATTTTACAAACGAGATCATTCTGAATGCAAGAATAGGTTATAAGAAGAAGCTCTATTCGAGGATAGAACATGAAGGGTTACCGGTCGTAAGAAAGCTTTATAGCCAGGAAGCGGAAGCAGAATTTGTTGTCGACAGGATCCTTGAATACAGGGAAAAGGGTATTGCTCTGAATCAGGTTGCAATACTGGTAAGGGCATTCTGGCATGCACGCTATATAGAACTTGAGCTTAACAGACGAAGCATTCCCTATATTGCTGTGGGAGGACTGAAATTCAATGAAAGGAGGCATGTAAAGGATGTGATATCATATCTCAGGATCATTCAGAACAGGAATGATGCCGTTGCGTGGCACAGGATCCTTAAATATATTCCGGGTGTGGGAATTATAACTGCTTCAAGGATCATTGATAAGATCATTGCTGAAAAGGGATTAAATATTCAGGATTTTGAAAAGAGCAAATTTGCGGAGGGTCTGGTGAGGCTTGCGGGGATGCTTGAGAGAGCCGGGAATACTACTGTTTCAATCCCGCAAAAGATAGAGATAATTAAAGAATATTATATTCCGATCCTTCAGGCAAGAGAATATGATTATCAGGTCAGGATCCTGGATATCAATGTGATCGTTGATCTTGCCTCGAAGTCTGACACACTTGAGAAATTTCTTACAGATTTTGCGCTCGATCCGCCTTCCAGAAATTTCGGTACAGGAACCGTCCCGCTTATTGATGAAGGTGAAGACCAGCCGCTTACTATCTCCACTATCCATTCCGCAAAAGGTCTGGAATGGTATAGTGTAATAATTCCCCATGCACTGGACGGGCTTATACCTTCAGCCCGGGCACTTAATACTATTGAAGAGATAGAAGAAGAGCGAAGGTTATTTTATGTTGCCTGCAGCAGGGCAAAACAGGACCTCCTGATAACCATGCCCTCCTTTGTGGTCAATTACAATGCATTCCTGTCTTATCCGAGCCGCTTTCTTGTTGGTATCAGCAGGGATAAGTTCTTCTATAAATGAGTTCAGTATAATGATCAGGTGATAATGATCAATTTTGATTTTAGTTAAGCCTTACATATCTTTCGATATAGTGTCTTGTCTGATCTGGTTTCCCTGAATTATCCACAGGGAAGATGTGAAGCAGGGTATCATTCTTGATTTCCAGCCATATCTTGTTCTTTGTACCTTCGTATGCCGGATCAAAATGATACATTATGGTTTCTTCATATATGTTACCGTCAAGAGTAAAAGTCCCCACACCAAATCTGTAGCTCGATGTGGTATCAACCTCATATTTTCCGACGAAAATGAAATAATTACCGGACCACATTTTAGTCTGGCTTACTTTATAACGTTCAGAGAAATAGTTGGTTACTTTTCCTCTGTTGATCATCTGCATCTGGATCATTTTCCAGCTTCCTTCGGGATAATTAACCGGTTTTTTCCCGCATGCTGACAGTATCAGAGCAATTACAGCACCTAAATAAATTATTTTCCTCATTATTAAAGGTTTTAATTATTAAATCAGAATTGACGGGTCCTCTGACAGTAAATTTACGAAAGAACTAAATGCAAGTCAATTAATTTTGACGTTAATAACTGTTAAAAATTACAAGGAAACGGAAAATACTCCTGTTAATCACATCTTCGTATTAATATGGCTCTGTTATAATATGCAAAGCACTTTGAAAATTTAATTCATTTATCCTATGGGGAATAATTTATCATTTTATAAACCGCATATTCTGTTCGTATTTATCCCCTGACGGGTGAAATGCAGTTGATAACTGTTTACCCATTCCATTTGCCCTGATCTCTTTTTTCGCAGGATTTCAATAACAATAAAAGCGATGTTATTGATTAAAATCCTTCCTGCCGTGAAAGATTCTTCGCTTCACTTCGAATGAAGCCAAAACTGAGCTTGCGAAAGTTTGGTATATTGAGAAATCCTTCTTGTTTGACAATAGGATCACGGATCAACACACCTTACCCTGATTGCTCGTATTAGAGACCCGGCATATCTGATTTATGAATTGGAACATAGCAAATAAAATACGTCTTTTAATATGTCTTTTAATACGTTTTTTAGCGCCGTAGGCGCTTACTGTTTATAGAACAGCGGTTAATCCCAACACATAAAGCGCTGTAGGTGCGATCTGGAAATATTCTACCCCTCCGGGGCAGGTTAAAAAAAAGGATAGGCTTGTTCTATAAACAGATCGCCGCTACGCGGCTTATTTATTTCGATACCTTACCGTTCTATGAACAGATCGCGCCGCTACGCGACTTGAAAATGTAGGGAAATGGCTATTCTATAAACAGGCTGCCGCTAAGCGGCTTTAAAAAAGAGAGGAATGGCTATTCTATAAACAGACCGCCGCTACGCGGCTTATTTATTTCGATACCTTACCGTTCTATGAACAGATTGCTGCTACGTGGCTAAGGTGTTACCTATAAATTCCCGAATTACAAACATACCGCCGCTACTCGGATTGAACTCGTTCGTAAAGTTCTTATTGCAACAAACAGATCACTGATTAAGCGGCTTAATAATGAGGGAATATGGTTATTCTACAAACAGACCGCCGCTACGCAGCTGATATCCTAGATATGTTCTGTGTTCTATAAACAGGTTGCCGCTACGCGACTTATTAGCGTATATATACCTCATCTACAAAGATCGCCCCTGGGTTGTTTGGAATTATCGGATATCACTGTTTTTAGCGCCGTAGGCGCTTACTGTTTATAGAACAACGGGCATCCCACCGACCACCCAAAGCGCCGTAGGCGCGATCTGTAAATATTTTACCCCTCCGGGGCAGGTTAAAAAAAAGGATAGGCTTGTTCTATAAACAGATCGCCGCTACGCGGCTTATTTATTTCGATACCTTACCGTTCTATGAACAGATCGCGCCGCTACGCGACTTGAAAATGTAGGGAAATGGCTATTCTATAAACAGGCTGCCGCTAAGCGGCTTTAAAAAAGAGAGGAATGGCTATTCTATAAACAGACCGCCGCTACGCGGCTTATTTATTTCGATAACTTACCGATCTATAAACAGGTCGCCCCTACAGGGCTCAAGAATTAATTTCGTAACAATCTTCTATAAACAGGTCGCCGCTACGCGGCTAAAGTGTTTCGATGCCTTACCGTTTTTTGAACAGATTGCGCCGCTACACGGCGTGTAAATTGAGGGGAATGGCTATTCTATAAAAAGGCTACGCGGAATCATTCCAACAATATAATCCTCTCTACTACTTCTCGCCATGAAAGATTCTTAGCTTCACTTCGTTCCACTCAAAATGACAGGCATTTATTATAAATGAAGGGAGGGAAGCCGGGGCGTTTTGCTGCTACCTTTCTTTATAGACCAAGAATTTTTCAAAACGCCCCGGCTTCCCTCCCCTGCCTCTTCGATACACCTGTAATCCCGTTCGACAGCGAGGGATCTCGTCGATTTACTGCTTTGTTATTTAGATCAGAGCCATTTTAATACGTAGATTATTTATTGACCCTTCAAGGATAAAATAAATTTGATTTGATTCATGTTATGGTGTAACTTTGATTGTTGAGAAGGACAATGTTATGGTCAGGTCTGTAAAGATACTTGTACTAGCAACTAATCCGGAGGAGACCACACCACTTCGTCTGGATGAGGAGGTGAGGAGTATTGACCAGGCATTACAGCAATCGAGGTTCAGAGATAAATTTGAATTAGAGCAACAATGGGCGGTACGGGTATCCGATTTGCAACGTTTTCTGCTTCGATATAAGCCTGATATTGTTCATTTCAGCGGACATGGAAGTGAATCCAGCGAGATTATACTTGAAGACAGTGAGGGAAACAGTAAACCTGTTCCGGCTTCCGCACTAAGTAATCTGTTCTCATTGCTTAAAGACAATATAAAGTGTGTCGTTTTAAATGCATGTTACTCTGAAACACAGGCAGAAGCTGTTTCACGGCATATCGGCTGTGTGGTGGGAATGTCAAAGGCAATAGGAGATGAAGCTGCAATCAGTTTTTCCGAAGCATTTTATGGAGCACTGGGGGATGGAAGGGATATCAAAACAGCATTTGAACTTGGCTGTAATCAGATCAACCTTGCTTATCTTGACGAGCACGATATTCCGAAATTGAAAACGGCAGAAGAAAATTCAGCAGAACTGACCTTTATTACAGATACCGGAGATGAAGATCGCAAATGGGGATCTCCGAGGGATTATGCGATGCTGATAACAACCGGTTCGGTCTGCCTGTGCCTTGTCATCCTCGTGCTGGGTACCGTCCTGGGTGTACTGAATGGTAAATTCTCTCCCGAGGCTCTTGGAGGTGTGCAGACTGCAGGATTCGGAGGGGGACTTCTGGGATTCGGATTTATCCTTTACAGAATAATTAAAATATCTCTTGTCGGAGGAGCATCTAAATGACGGATAGTAAAACAATTCAGAATAAGAGGAGAAAGAGCCTGCCTCTACTTATTGCAGCTCAGCTTCTGATAGCAATCATCACTGTTGCAATCATCCTGATAGTAGCCTGGAAGATAAAACCTCTTATTGAAAAGAAAGCTGAACTGGAAAAGACTGTTGTAAGTCTCGAAAGAAATAAAGCAAATCTGGAAAAGAATATACACGATCTGCAGAGTAATGTAAATGAACTGGAAGCCCGTATAGCTGAGACCACTGTGTTTGACCGCAACAGGTACCAGATGGACTGGACAAATGCCAAATCTTTATTGAGCAGTGTCTATTCTTCTAGGCAGGAGAGGCTTATACTGGATATTATCAGAATGAAAATGGATGGGGTAAGCTGGAAGCTTAACGGATATTCCCCTGAGACTGGATTTGATTCTCCAAGTTTTGCTGCATGGCTGCTTAATAAGAATGAAATTTTACGGATTGAACCTTCCCGGAGGTACCGGCTGCCGGAAATGCTCCCGGAAACTGATAATCCCCGTATAGGAGATCTTGTTTTCTATGATTCGGGTTACGCAATGTTCTATTTCAGGGACAGATATGGACATCCTTTCTGCATTGGGATGACTCCGCTGGGGATCGTTTCACTTGAGATCAATTTCGGACCAAAGCTGATCAGATACGGCAGGGTGAATTACTGAAGATTATGCCATCTGTGACCACAGGATTTCTTCTTTGCTTCTAATAATATTGAAGGTGAGAGCGGGGGAGGGGGAGACTTATGTTGACGGCCATGGGCGTTTCCTGCCTGGATAATACATGATAAAGTTATCAGGTTACAAGTTTTTACAGAGTAGGATATACAAGATGCCCGCTGAACCAGGTTTGGTGAAATCCGCGAGTATTATTTCCAGAGATCTTTGCACTGGATCCGGACAGAAAAATTTCTACATAGCTGGAAGCGGCAAGTTTCAGAGTTACAGAAGCGGTGAGAGTAACAGATCCATTTATTCTGAGTTCATTAAGCAGACAATACTCCTCTCCGTTTTTATAGAGAAAAAGGTAATATTGCATGGCATTTACTGCGGATGGAGTATCTACATCCACAGCAACTGAAAAGTTATATACACCCGCGACGGGCGCTATGAACCTGTCCTTGGTGTTATCATAGCAATTACCATCATCAAAAGGTTCCTGATTAAACTCGACTTTCTGCATTTGACTCGTAGGAATGTAATCATAATCCGTATTGAAAGCGTAAAAGCCTATTTTCTGATTATAACGGCTGTCTGCCTGGGTCCTTGTGAGAAGATCAGATCCGGTGGTATTGTCCAGCCTTCCTTCTTCGGTAAGATCTTGATATGCTGAATAATAGAGCGGATCGAGAGTGCCGGAGCTGATTGCATTTGCATTTGTTGTAGGCGGAGCAGAAGCTGCATACAAAGCATAGGGAACGCTCAGTATCTGACTGGTACCGCTTATTGAATAGCTGGTCCCGCCACTGGGATCTGTTTCTGTTTTTATGAAGTAAATATCAGAAGGCCAGCTGATTGTCGCGAAAATCCCGCTAACCGGAGTGCCTCCCCCGATTTCCAGAGTAATCAGTCCGTTTGAATTGGTTGTTTTTTTGTGAGTTTCAATATATACTGGTGTTCCGCTTGCAGATCCCTGCAAAATGCTTATTCTCATTCCGACAGAGTGATCTGATACCAGCCTTTTTTCTGCATCCCGGACTACTACCTGATAGCTTATTCTTTTTGGAGGCTGGGCAATCGCACAAATGGTTATTGCCGAAATCACAACTAACACAAACAATTTTTTCATGACTTTTTATCCTGATTATTAATAAATTGATTTATAAAGTTAAGAAACAGGATAATAAAAGTCAATCCTGACAGCAATTTTTCCTGCAGGATTGAAGATTTATCTTTGTTTAATCAATTTTCAGGTAATAAGGTCATAAATAAAGGACTGGGAAATGGTTTAACCCAATCTGTAAACTGCAGATTTTTCTGCTGAATATGGTATAAAGGTATTATTTACTGGATCTTGCAGTGAGATTACCAAGCTTGCCAAATGAAGTTGTCAGTCCCTTGATTACTGCGGAGCTGAATCCCTGATGTTCCATTTCATTAAGCCCCGAGATTGTTATTCCCTGAGGGGTTGTGACCTTGTCAATCTCCCTTTCCGGATGATTTGAGGTTTCAAGAATCAGTTTAGCTGCCCCCAGAACAGTCTGGGCAACAATCAGTTGTGAAGTTTCGGCATTGAAGCCAATTTCAATACCCCCCTGAGACATTGCACGCATGAACCTGAGGGCAAATGCGATCCCGCATGATCCGGCTACGGTCGCAGCATCCATCAGTTCTTCAGCGATTACTATGGTTCTTCCCATCTTCTCAAACATAGCAGTGAACTCCTTTTCCTGATCCGGATTCATGTTCCTGAACGACATGCACGTCATCGATTCACATATCTCAACAGCCGTATTTGGCATAATACGGATATTTGGCACCGGTCCGAATGCATTCTCAATTTCCCTGTGTGTTATACCGGTTATTGTTGAAATAAGCAGGTGACGAGGTCTGATCCCTCCCTTTATCTCTTCTCTGAGTGTTTCAAATTGCTGGGGTTTAACAGAAATAATTATGATATCTGTTTCTGAAATAGCTTCTGTATTGTCATCAGTAGCATTGAAGCCGATATTCTTAAGAAATGAAATTCTTGATTCCCGTTTTTCGCCGAGAATTATTTCTTCAGTTTTGTATTGTCCTGATCTGACCAGTCCCTTTGCAAGTGATGTACCAATATTACCTCCGCCCAGAATAGCAATTTTGACTTTTTTCATCTTATTAAAATTAAAGAAGGCGAAGATAGTAAAAACAGGAAAATCCTTTAGCTGTTAAAGGCATTTACAAAATTTGCGACAGCCGGTAAGGGAATGCAGATGCAGGATTGAAAAAGCAGGTATTACTCACAAAGTCCTGTTGCATACAGAGTCTCGCCTAACATCAGTTCAGTGATCATCCCGTTATCCTGGCGCATGTTGATTTTGAACTGATATGATTCGCCTGAACTGTTCCGGAGAGTAACAGTACTTTCCCCCACGAAATAGGTCCCGGTCTCTACATTAGGATTGCCCCCGTATGCTATACCTGCACCACTGCTGAAACTGGCCTCGGTGCCGAATTGATAATTACCCTGACCGTCAAAGACTAATTTTCGTGTTCTTGAATATCCGCTGGAGCTGTTTGACGAACCAGACCACGAACAGAGTGTACCTCTCAGCTGCCATGTCGCTCCGCTTCCGGCAGCCTGCTGGCTAATGCCCTGCTGATTAGAGTATTGTTGCCCTGAGGTATTCCCCGCACTTTTGAAAGGAATTTTTGAACCATCAGGGAATGTAATGGTCAGAATACCCTGGTTCAGTGTATAAGGATAATCAATCCAGCCATAATCTCCCATTGCCTGGATAATACCTTCTTTCAGCTGGTATTGTGTTGATTCGCCATTAAAGGAAAGCCTGTTTGCTGAAATGAATTCCAGAAGTAACTGTCCCTGCTGGTTCTGGAACAGCCATTTTCCGGAAAGTCCTGCTGCATTTTGTCCCTGTCCCGTTCCTGACATTGGTCTTGACATACTCTGGGGAAGTGGTCCCTCAGCCGGTGGCCCTGCCATTGTTCGGGTAAAAACTACTTCTGTCCCTCCCGGGAACTCAATAGTGAGTTGATTACCATCGAGCATATAAGGATAAGGAGATATAGTTGTCCCTTCATTTATCATCAGGACATTGCCCTGTGCCTTGTATGGAAAAACCTGATTGTTGATCATAATAGTTTCAGCAGTGATCTGCATGTTCATTTCCCCGCCTTGAGCAGAATACTTCCATGATCCTGTCAATCCGCTCTGGGCAGACAGGATGAATGTTATTGCCGGGATCAGCATTAATAAAATTAGTTTTTTCATTTGTTTGAAGTTAATCCTGACCATTCAGTTTTATTCCAGGTTAAATGTTGCTGTCTGGGTTGCCTTACCTTTCCCTATCCTGTCATATATAGTCATCCTGAACCTGTATTTTCCCGGTTTCATTTCCGGAGTGGAAGAGAAAGTACCTTCAGGAGAGGATGCCATATCATTTTCAAGAGCAAGATGACCTCCATTACCAAGGAGTGCAGCTTCAGACAATAATATCCCGCCATCGGGATCTGTGATTTCCACATCAATATCGAACCAGTTCAATCCGGAATCATCCTTTTTGAAAGGGCCTACATTGAATAGAACAAGATGAACAACCTCACCTCTTTTATAAACAGCAGGATTGCTCATGGTTGCCAGCTGGTCTCCATCACCCTGCCGTGCAAATGTGTAGTCATCAATACTGATCAGCTTTGATGTTGATGTACTTGTTGAACACGAGGCCAGCATTACCGCCATCAATACGATAATAAGTACCGTGGTTAAGTTTTCTTTCATGAAATGAGATTTAGAAATATCCTGTAAGTTAAGATAATAAAGGTTGAAAGTCAAGATTTTATTAATAATTCAATTATTCTGAAAAATGCTGTTTTTATATGACTTATCTTTACCTTCTGCCGATATGATCGGATTGTATGAGGATAACATTATTTTCTGAATCTTGTGCCCGGCAGGAGCAGATGGAATGGAAATGAAGAACAGGATCGGTGGAGCATTAAAGGATCTGTTTTCAGGACTCAGCGAGGCTCATAAAAAGGGTTTGGAAAAATGTTTGCAAAGTGTCAAAAAACCTGTTGAGGATAGTGTTTTTGTCGATTATGGAGGAGGTTGCGGGATACTATCCCTTGCAGCCAGACTGATTGGTTTCAATACAGTTATCTGCAATGATATTTACGAGAAGTCGCTGATTGATGCAAAGACAATTTCAAAAGAAACAGGAATACCGATCGATCATTTTTACAACCTTGATAGCTGGTTTAAATCAATTTCAAAGCTTAACGATTTCACCTTGATCTTTGTGACCGGCGCAATTGATTATCAACCCGATTATCCCAACAAATACCTGTGATCCTTATACAGGAAGCTGGGAAGAAAGGCTTATTGATCTTAAGAAACTAAAGGATACGATTAAGACCTGTGGAATGGACGTGGATATAACAAACTCATTTTACTGTTATTCAGATGATAAATTATTAACCACCGTAAAAAGATTTGTTAACCTGCTGATGAAAATATCAGGACCGCGTTGGTTATTTCTTTCGCCAAATATTATAATTGAAATCAGAAAGTGAAGAGGTCAGAAAATATCCGGGCGGATTTATGGCCGATAAAGTGACAATTCCTTGATTTTTGAATACAGATAAATTAACTTTACATTATTACAGGGATTTTATTGATTGTAAAAAATCAATCATTATGGCAATCTGGTCAGTTGAAATTAAGGAGCTTGCTAAGCTCTATCAATCCCTTTCAGGCAAGTTTCCTGAACTTGAAAAAGAATTGGCCCGGCTTATCAGGGCAGAGGATCCAAACGTCCTTATGCTATATTCCAGGCGATGCCTGGAAGTTATTATAACGGATCTGTGTGATTGTGAGCTTAATCGTCCGCGAAAGACTGAACCTTTGCAGGGTATAATAGATAAACTAAACAAGGAAAGTAAAGTTCCTTCCCATATTGTTGCTTCAATGCACAGCCTGAATAGTCTGGCGACATTCGGGGCACATCCTAAAGATTTTGATCAGGAGCAGATAAAACCGGTTCTTGTAAATCTTGATATAATCATAAAATATTATCTGAAGTTTAAAGGATCCGGAAAAATCATACAGCCCGGGCAGGTTCAAGCGGCAGGAAATATGGATAAATTACCCGGCGAAGCTGATCAGAACCGGAAGAATTCAAAAATACTCCGGAAGGGACTGATTTCGGCTTTTGGGCTCATATTACTTATAATTGGCGGGATTCTGTTTTTTACTGTTATTTTTAAGAGTGGTGAAAAATCTGAGGAAGTTGAGAAATCGATCGCATTACTTCCATTTAAGCTCCTGAGTGACGAACCGGATAAACAATATCTTGCTGATGGCATGATGGATGCTATAACGCTATATCTATCAAAAATCCAGGATTTACGTGTTATGTCCAGAACATCGGTTGAAAAATACCGCGAAACAACAAAAACTGCAAATGAGATAGGGAGGGAACTAAATGTGGAGTATTTGCTTGAAGGCAGTTTTCAGAAGTATGGTGATAATGCACGGTTAATAGTACAGCTGATAAATGTGAGTGAAGATAGCCATGCATGGGCAGATGAATTTAACAGCAGATGGAGTGATGTTTTTTCATTGCAGAGTGAAGTGGCTCAGAAGATCGCTACTGAGCTGGAAGTGGTCCTGACTCCCGGGGAAATTATACGAATGGAAGAGAGACCGACCGAAAATCTGGAAGCATATCAGGCTTATTTGCGGGGACGGTATTATGGACACCAGCCTCATTTTACAACTCAGACCTGGAATCTGGCGCTTCAGAACTATCTTGATGCAGTTGAAATGGATACTACTTTCGCATTGGCGTATGGTGAACTTGCCCATGCCCATGCCAGATATATATATCTCCGGCAGGATCTTTCAGAGTCAAGAATACAAAAAGCTAACCAGGCAGCCGCGAAAGCTTTACGGTACGGTGCTGATCAGCCGGGGGTACATCTTTCCCTTGGATATTATTATTTATATGCATACAGGGATACTGAGAAGGCTCTTAAACATCTTGAAATAGCGGAGAAAGGTCTTCCAAATAATGCTGAAATTATGATCGAGAAGGCTGCTATCATAGTAACAAAGGGTCGCTGGGAGGAATTCATTGAATTGCTTGAAAAGGCACAGAGAATAAGCCCTAATGATGCATATATACCTTCTGAACTTGCAATGGGCTACTGGTATACCCGCCAATACAGTAAAGCAATTGCAGCCTGCGATAAGGCAATTGCACTATCACCAACCACCACATGGCCCTATCTTTATAAGATATTCGCTTACTGGAGCTGGAAAGGTCCATGTAAGGAATCCCGTGATGTACTTAAGTTTCTAAGTGAAAAACATGAATGGTACTTGTTTACATTATGCTGGCAGGAAGTCGGTGACGGAAATTATGAGAAAGCTCTTCAGCTAATGTCCGACACTGACAGAGTATGGGGTACGCGGACAAAAATGTGGGCTATCCCCCCGGACATGTTTAGAGCAATTATTTATGATTATCTGGAGCAACACGAGAATGCCCGGAAAGCTTATGAAGCTTCTCTTGCTCCATTGGAGAAGATTGTCAAAGAAGTTCCTGATGATCCGAGATATCGCAGTTCGATAGGCATCGCATATGCAAGTCTGGGAAGAAAAGCAGATGCGATAAGGGAGGGAAAAAAAGCTGTGGAGCTTTTGCCGGTAACAAAAGATGCCGTTTACGGAATAGGTCACCTTCAGGATCTGGCACTGATTTATGTGAAATCAGGAGAGTTCAATATGGCACTCAGGCAGATTGAACAGCTCCTGTCAATTCCTTCCTGGATATCTCCTGTATGGCTCGGATGGGATATCAGATTTGCTCCAATGAAATCATATCCCGGATATGATGAACTGTTGAAAAAATATCCTGCAAAAGAATAATTAGCTATTTCATTATAAAAGCCTGACATCATGGGATATACTCAGGCTTCTGAAAGCCTGTCTCTCATGGTTCGGATGTGAATTAGCAGGATAATTCAGAAACATCCCCGATAAACACTATTTTTACTTTCAAACCAATTAAGATTTCTGTTATGAAACCCAGGCTTTCGCTCGTAATTCTTGCAATCTCGGTAAGCAGTTTTGTTGCCGGTCAGCAAAGTGCCAATAATCCCGACCGTGAGCAATGGTTCATGGACATGGGATTCGGTATGTTCATTCACTGGAGCATGGACTCCCAGGTGGGAGCAGTTATCAGTCATTCTATGGCTGGTGCTTCGGAAGATTATCTTAAGAGATTTGAAAATGACCTGCCTGATACCTTCAATCCGAAAAAATTTGATCCGGATGAATGGGCGGTTCTGGCTAAGCTTGCCGGAATGAAATATGTTGTCTTCACTTCAAAACATCATTCGGGATTTTGTATGTGGGATACAAAAACAACACCCTTTAATATCATGAATACTCCATTTGGGCGGGATATAATGAAAGAAATACTGGATGCATTCCGCAGGAGGGGAATTGCTGTCGGATTATATTTCTCTCCCGAGGATTTCTATTATTTTCATAAAAACAATATACCTGTCGGACGTTTACAGGATCCGCAGCATTATCCTGTCAATAATCCCGGACTGATGGCTTATGATAAGGCCCAGATCAAAGAATTGCTTACCAGTTACGGTAAGATTGATATATTTTTCTTTGACGGTCCCGAAGAAGGACTGAAACAATATGCCTGGCAGTTACAGCCTGATCTGGTGGTGACCCGCGGACAAATGCAGACACCGGAACAAAGATTGCCTGACAAACCGATTCCGGGTCCATGGGAAGCATGCTTCACAATGGGAACTGACTGGCAGTATAAACCGACGAATGATCCTCATAAAAGCGGCACGGAGATAATCAATATGCTGATTGAGACCCGGGCAAAGGGTGGGAATCTTTTACTTAATATAGGGCCTAAACCTGACGGAGAGATACAGATTGAACAGGAAGATCGGAAGAGCGTCGTGTAGGGAAAGAGTGTAGGATAGGGTGT
>CAYQZL010000035.1:13192-32745 GCA_964421975.1 uncultured Rikenellaceae bacterium | reverse complement strand
AATAATGCTTCATTAAAAATGGAGTAAACGAAAAAAGTTCTTTGGTGCGGTAGTTCAGTTGGTTAGAATATCGGCCTGTCATCCCGAGTACTCGGGACGGGTTCGAGTCCCAGCAAAAAAATAATGCTTCATTAAAAATGGAGTAAACGAAAAAAGTTCTTTGGTGCGGTAGTTCAGTTGGTTAGAATATCGGCCTGTCACGCCGGAGGTCGCGGGTTCGAGCCCCGTCCGCACCGCCAACTACAGGGAAGATCTGCTTCCCTTTTTTTATGACATATACTGTCTATATTCTTCAAAGCCAGGTTGATGGCACCTTCTATATCGGGTATACGAATAACCTGGAGCGGAGGTTGTCTGAACATAATGAAGGTAGAACGAGATACAGTTCAAAAAAGCGACCGTGGATATTATTTTATTCAGAGGAATATATGACGAAAAGAGAAGCTATTATAAGAGAACGGTTCCTTAAGAAACAAAGGAACAAAAATTTCTATCTGTCTCTCAAACAGTAGACATTAATCGTCAAACCTCAAAATGAATATCGGCCTGTCATCCCGAGTACTCGGGACGGGTTCGAGCCCCGTCCGCACCGCCAACTACAGGGAAGATCTGCTTCCCTTTTTTTATGACATATACTGTCTATATTCTTCAAAGCCAGGTTGATGGCACCTTCTATATCGGGTATACGAATAACCTGGAGCGGAGGTTGTCTGAACATAATGAAGGTAGAACAAGATACAGTTCAAAAAAACGACCGTGGATATTGTTTTATTCAGAGGAATATATGACGAAAAGAGAAGCTATTATGAGAGAACGGTTCCTTAAGTATGGCCAGGCTGTAGGCGATAATAGTCCCGACCTTTTACTCTATCCTGTTCATAATGCAGATTAGTTTTTTATGTTTTAATCAATGAACCGTTTTTTATGGTCCCGGTAAACTGTTTCATAAACCTGGTTGCCGGTGCACCGTCTACAATATCGTGATCGAATGATACAGTTATGCATAGGTGTTCTCTTGTGTCAAAGCCACTTTCAGTCTTCACAATCTTATCGGTAATGCTCCCGACAGTGACCAGTAAAGTAGCGCTCCCGTGGGGGATAAACCACAGTGATTCATCGCTGTACATACCAACAGCAGTCACGGCCACCTTGCCATACAGCTTTGCCATTTTAATATTCCTGTCTGCTATACTTACAAATGTCTTCAGCAGAAAGCCCGGGATCAGATTAATCCAGACTGATCCTGTAAGACTGCCGATTTTATCACTACTGATACGCTTTGCCTCCATTATTTCCGAGCTTATCTGAATAAAAGACTTATTCTGTGCTTCTCTGACAATATATGGCTCAGGAACTTTCTCACCCTGCACTTCCCTTTCTACCAGGACACTGATATTAATATCATTAAGCAGGATAAGCTTTCGCCCCTTTATAAACGAATTGAGTTCCGGGTGATCTTTGATTGTATGAGAAAGGCAGGTAACGATGTAAGCTGTAAAGGAGAGCTTCTCTCCTGTTTTTTCAAAATGTTCCTTTATACGACGGCGTGGTTCTGTTACATCAACCTCTGTAACAGCATGGATGGTGTTTTTCCTCCTTGTTATGGAAGCCGATGCCCTCACCATTTGCCTGCTAAATGATGAGGGAATTTTATGAAAACCTCTTTGATTTTTCATGAAATTTTCCTGGGACTATTCAAAGCTAATACAAACCGGACAATTATAATAATTCCTTGTTTGTAGGGCAAGACAAAATCCTTTTGTAAAAATATTTTATCATCGAATGTAAAAAAAATTTACTTTTTAGTTGATCTGATTTACTATTATATTGATTATCACAAAATAATGGAGTTTGGCACGGGGTTGGATAAAAGTTTCAAAAAAGAAATCATGGAAAGAAGAGTTAGCTTTTCAGAAGTAAACCAGACCGGAATGGTTGAATCAATACCCAGCCTCAATTATCTCCTGGATGCGTGCAAAAGAAATGACCTGAAGGCACAACTTTATCTTTACAAATTGTATTACAAGAAAATGTTCAGTTTAAGTCTTGACATTGTTAAGGATCTGGTACTTGCAGAAAACATAATGCAGGAATCGTTCCTGGTTGCGCTCGAGAAAATTGGTTCATGTTCTGAAATTATCAGTTTTGATTCACGGCTTAAGGAGACTGTAGAAACCCTGTCACGCAACCGGTTTAATAAAATATGATTATCCTCTTCACTGAATAACCGGTTCTTTCCATAAGATATTCAAACACTTAGTCCACTCACATCTGTTTGTCCGGATCAGTAAATCAGATTAAAATTCCAGTAAAAAACGGGTATTTTCCTTTTCAGAAGAAATCGCGATCAGCGAACCGTTATGCCGTTTCATAATCTCCTGAGAAATAGTCAATCCTATACCGGATCCATTCTTTTTGGTTGTAAAGAACGGGATAAATATTTTTTCAAGCAGATCCGGTGGAATTCCCGGTCCGTTATTGGAAACACTGATAACAACTCTATTTTCCTGTTTTTTTGCCAGGTGTATTTCAATTTTCCGTCCTGATTCATTTTCAAGTACCGCATCAATGGAATTATTGATAAGATTGATCAATACCTGATTGAGCAGCTTGTTGTCAGCAATGATCTCCTTCAAAGTTTTATCTGCCGAAATAATAAAATCAATATTGTTGTCCCTCATTTTACCGGAATATGCTATCCTGATCTGTTCAATCCATACGTTTACCGGGATAGTAGAAAATTCCGGCTGAGGAATCCTCGATATTTTACGGTAATTATTCATGAAGCTCACCAGCCCGTCGCTTTGCTCATTTATAAGCTTAAGACCGTTTAGGGTGGTCGTGATTTCATCATCATCCATCTGGTGTCCGCTTTCTTTATCTTCTCTGTTGGTTAGCATCGACTGCAACTCCCTTGCAACAGAAGTCAGCGGAGAGAGATGATTCATTATCTCATGGGTCAGAACACTAATTAGCTTCTTATAAGATTCTATCTCCCTCGATTCCAGTTCGTTCCTGATATCCTGTATGACAACAAGCTTTAGTTCCTCATCTTTCCTCCGGATCATCGTGGCCCTGAAGAAAAGGAGTTGCAGGTTACCTGAAATAATGCTTTTATAGGTGAAGGTCTCACCCGCCTTAAGCCTGCATACTACATCGTAAAAATCAGGATGCTTGATGCTCAACAGACTGGTGTTTGTCGAATCGGGTGAGATGCCGGCATATTCGCATGCAGTCTTATTGATAAGCACTATCCTGTTATCCGCCCCCAGTACCAGCAGACCTGCAGAAGCATGTTGTATAATTGTCTTGTAATATGACTCGTTATACTCATTCCTTATCCTGATCTCCTGGAAATGCTCATTCAGCAGATTTATACTATTGTAAACCCTGGCAAGGGTCCTGTTTCCTTTCACTTCCTGGAAGCGTATCGTAGTATCATCATTCCTCAGCGAATCAAAAAGGAAGCTGATCGCATCTCCTGTGGAATTATATATACTGTTTATCAGGAAAAAACATATTATTCCGGTTACAAGTAACAGAATAAAGACTGGAATATGACCTTGCCGGAAAAATATTCCTGCTGTCAGAAAAGAAGCAGACGCCAGAAAAATCAGAATAATTCTCGACCTGGTGCTTAGAAGTTTTTCAGATACCATATTTCTTTAGTTTATTATAAAGTGTCTGCCGGGTTATACCCAGCTGCTCTGCTGTTAATCCATGATTATACCCGTTTTTTTTGAGTGTGCTGATGATCATCTTTTGTTCCATCTCTTCAAGGGTTTCGGTAAGGTTACTTACTCCGGCGTCATTTTCAATTAAAAGAAAATCGGCAGCCTTCAGGCTGTCAGATTCTGCAAGTATCACAGCCTTTTCAATTGTATGCTGTAACTCACGGATATTCCCGTACCAGGCATTTCTCTTCAGCTTTTCCAGTCCGTCCTTCTGAAGCTTAAGATTACTTTTATTATATTTTTTCCCATAGATATCGAGAAAATGGTTTGCCAGATCCTCAATATCTTCAGTCCTTTCCCTTAAAGGAGGAAGATGGATCTGTATTGTATTCATCCTGTAAAGAAGATCCTGGCGAAACTGGTTTTGTACAATCATCTGTGTCAGGTTCTTATTCGTGGCACTGATAAGTCTGAAATCGACGGGTATTTCCTTTGTCGACCCAACAGGTGTAACAACCCGTGTCTGCAGTACAGTAAGTATTTTAGCCTGTAGGTTCATCGGTATATTCCCTATCTCATCAAGGAACAGAGTCCCTTTGTGGGCCATTGTAAAACGTCCTGTTTTGTCCTCATGTGCATCGGTAAATGCGCCCTTCCTGTGTCCGAAAAGCTCACTCTCAAAAAGTGTTTCACTAATTGACGACAGGTCCACAAGTACAAATAATTCATTACGACGTCCTGATCGCTGGTGTATTTCCCTGGCTATCATCTCTTTACCTGTTCCATTCTCACCGGTAATAAGAATACTGGCATCAGTATCTGCAATCTTCCCGGTAAGCCGCATAATTTCTTTCATTGCAGGCGATTTCCCGGTAATCATCTGTTCTGTCCTGTTCACATCACTTTTTAAGACTTTTTCCCTTGATCTAAGATCCGATATTTCAATATTGGAATTCCTTAGGCGGCACGCTGCTTCAAGTGTGGCTTTAAGCTTCTCATTATCCCATGGCTTCAGCACAAAATCGGCCGCTCCCTCTTTCACCGACTTTACTGCCAGTTCCACATCCCCGTAAGCAGTTATCATTACCACTTCTGTCAGCGGTGCCTTCTTTTTAATTTCACGGAGCCAGAAAAGACCTTCATTACCAGTGTTTATTCCTGCCTTGAAATTCATATCAAGCAATATAACATCTGTATCATTTTTTTCCAGTTCCGAAAAAAGCAGGTTCGGATTCGAAATTGTCTTCACAGATGCATACTCATGTTTCAGAAGCATAGTCAGGGAATTGAGGATTGCCTGGTTATCATCTACTATTAGAATCTTATTGTTTTTCATCAACGGATCAATTTTTATTAAATGTAAATTTTTTTATTGGTTCAGGTAAAAATTTTTGACATTTTAACATACCCATTTTAATAACATGCCTGAGAATATGCACGTTAATATTTGTGGCACGTTGTTGGCATAAAAGGGACAAAACAAAATGTATGATACGAACTGTTAATTTATCAAAGGTATTCCGGACAGAACAGGTTGAGACCACTGCCCTTAATAATGTGAGTTTTGAAGTAAACCGCGGAGAATTCGTGGCAATAATGGGGCCGTCAGGTTGCGGAAAATCAACGCTACTGAATATTCTGGGATTGCTTGACAATTCTGACACTGGCGAATACTATTTCGATAATACCGAAGTGTCGCGTTTCGGTGAAAGGCAGAGAACCAACCTGAGAAAGGGAAATATTGGATTTATCTTTCAAAGCTTTAACCTGATAGAAGAGCTTACAATTTATGAAAATGTGGAACTGCCACTCCTGGCTATTGGAGAATCTTTACAGTCAAGACGTACTAAAGTTGATGAAATGCTTCAAAAAATGAGAATAGGACACAGGAGAGATCATTTCCCGCGCCAGCTTTCAGGCGGACAGCAACAACGAGCAGCTATCGCCAGGGCGCTCATCACTAAACCTAAGCTTATTCTTGCCGACGAGCCGACGGGTAACCTCGATTCATCCAACGGGGAACAGGTAATGCAACTGCTGGAAGAAATGAATTCTGACGGAACCACCATAGTTATGGTCACACATTCTATGGATCATGCCGAAAGGGCACACAGGATTGTGAATCTATTTGACGGACATATTGTTATGGAACGGTCGGAGAGGGTCTTCGAGCCTGTTAAGTGATAAGAAAAAAATATTTTTTTTAATCCTGTTAAAAATCAGAAAAATGTTACTCCAATCATTATACATGCTGATAAGACGGATAGCAAAGGATAAATTGCTATACTTCATAATATTCGCAAATCTTATTATTGGCTATGCCGCATTTATTGTAATCAGCCAGTTTATAAGCGGCCAGTTCACATGGGACAAATACAATTCAAACTATGACCGCATCTACAGGCTGCAATTATTCATGGACCAGCAGGAAAACAGTATTAAGCATACCTGGAGTGTTCCGGCAGCACTGAGCCGTAAGGACCTTGTCGACTTGCCAGAAATTGAAAAAATTACTCTTATTCATGATGTCGGAGATAACAACAAGAACGGTATCTTCCTTTCTGTTGACAAAAGGAACCAGTTCCTGACGCGTTTTGGATATTATGCAGATCAGACCATATTTGACATTTTTACATTCAGGTTCATTGAAGGAGATTCAAAGGAAGCACTTAAAAGGCCTTATTCCATTGTTCTGTCGAAAGAATTAGCTGGTAAATTGTTCCCCAATCGGGATGCTCTGGGGAAAGAGGTTTATGGGGAAAATAAGGTAGTATTTACTGTTACAGGTGTCTATGAGGATCTTCCCCTGAAATCGACCTGGAGACCTTTATTCCTTATTCCAATGCTTAACTTTGCCGCTCTGACAGGA
Organism: uncultured Rikenellaceae bacterium; assembly: GCA_964421975.1. Classification (GTDB taxonomy): domain Bacteria; phylum Bacteroidota; class Bacteroidia; order Bacteroidales; family VadinHA17; genus LD21. The sequence goes on along the minus strand of CAYQZL010000035.1, from coordinate 26,202 downwards.
TGGAATGATTACGAAACTAATTATTGGGGTTATTCCTTTTACACTTACGTTTTGCTAAAGCCCAATGCTGATCCTGAATCGGCAGACAGCAAAATCTATGGTGCGCTCAAGGATTTCAGAAAAGAGCATCACCCGTATCTGCGCCCAATGTCCAAGTTGAATGTTAATCCATTTTTTGATCCTTCACTTTTAATTGCCATTGGCCTGATAGGATTTTTATCTGTACTTATAATTACACTAACATCTATCAATTTTATCAACCTCCAGACCGCATCTGCATCAAATCGTTTCAGGGAAATAGGGATTAAAAAAACCGTTGGCTTTAACAAAAAGCGGCTCTGGCTTCAGGTAATTATTGAATCAATGTCCCTGACCTTCTTTGCAGCAATAGCCGGGATAGTTTTCGCCCAGATTTTCCTGCCCTCATTAAACAGTATTTTTGAAAATAAAATTTTTATGTTTCCTGAGATCCTTGAAAACAAAAGGCTGATCCTCATCATAATTGCTATCACGGCACTGACCGGGTTTCTTTCAGGAATGCACCCGGCATATGTAATCTCATCTTACAATCCTGTAGCTGCATTGAAGCAAAAATATTTTGTTGACAAATCAAATGGTATAAGTCTCAAAAAGGTACTTGTAACAGCTCAGTTCAGTATATCGGTTTTTATACTCATAGTAGCCTTTATCATATACCGCCAGACACAGTATATGTTAACAAAGGATCTGGGATTTAACAGCAAAACGATATTATATTCAAATATCGTTACAGATAAGAAAGGTTCTTTTGAGCCTCTCAGGCAGAGATTACTTGAGCATAACGAGATAAAGGATGCATGTGTCTCCGATTATATTCCTTTTATTCTTCCGGGAGGTGATGACCTGCACTGGGAAGGGGCAGATCCGGATGAAAAAGTCTTCGTGAGATATAGCAATGTCAGTTATGATTTTGTACCGACATTTGAACTGAAAATGGCACAGGGCAGGAATTTTTCAAAAGATTATCCCTCCGACAGGAACAGCTGTCTTATAAATGAAACTGCAGCACGTGTCTTTGGCTGGAATGATCCTCTCGGAAAACGTATCAGGACAAGCAGTAAGGATTATGATGTTATTGGAGTAATCAAAGACTATACTGTATTCTCTGTCTTTAATCCGATTGAACCTCATTTATACAGGCTCCTACCTGATTCCCTTGGTTCGAACAGTGTTTATTCAGTCAGCTTTGTCATTGGAAAGGAAAAAGAGGCCTTAAGGGCAGTAAAGGAAGAATTTGAGAAATATATGCCGGATGATGCATTTGATTTTCAGAATATACAATCCCTGGTCCAGAACGAAAATGCCTTAACGGCATTCAGTTCATTTAAAAAGCTTACAGGCCTGATCGCTATTCTTACAACTATCATTTCCTCTATCGGCCTTTTTGGTCTGATCCTGTTCATGACACAAAGGAAAATGAAAGAAATAGGCATCCGTAAGGTACTCGGATTCTCCTTTGGCAACCTTTATTTTACCCTGTCATCCTGGTTCATACGGCTGATCATTATTTCTCTTGTAATCGCCTGGCCTGCAGCTTTCTATGTATATAAGGTATTGCCAGGTTCAAATAAATACGGTCTACAGGTCTGGGAATTCCTGGTCGCCACAGTCATAATAATGCTTGTAGCCATAGCAACAATAAGCTTTCAGATCATCAAAGCATTGAAAGTAAAACCTGCAGAGATCCTTAAAGATGAATGAAAAAACGTACCTAAATAATGATTATCATAAGAAAATTCCCGGGTTATGACCGGCACTGGTAAGAATGTTACCATCAGGAAATATTAATGTAAACCCGTGCCAACCTCCAGATGCTCAGGTATCAGTTAAATCCACACTTCCTCTTTAATTCTCTTAATTCAATCATGGCGCTGATACACGAGGACAGTAAATGAGCTGGGAGTACCATTACTTCTTTGTCCGAATTCCTCCGGGCTGCAGTATAATGAAAAGCTTGAAATACCAGTATCTGAAGAATTGGAAATAATTAAAAAATACCTGACAATAGAAAAACTCAGATATGAAGAAAGACTCGATTTTAAGATTGAAGCTGACAATGTATGGGATTTTCTTTGGTTTGAATAATAAAATCTAATTGTAAAGACTCTACAAAAACCGATCAAATACTTTTGCCATAAGTTCCTGTTCAGATTTCGGAAGTTGATATTTATTGGCAATCCTGCGCCAATCACTTACTGCTTTCCTGATACGATCTATAATTTTCAAACCATCTTCCTTATCCAGTCGAAAGTATTCCACAACCTCCAGAGGGAGATCCAGAGTAATTGAATTATCATCAAGGTCAATATTTAGAGATAAACCTGAACCGTCCTCATTTGGATTCATATCATAGGCTGGTGATAGAATCCATCCTTTGTCCGTTAATATGAAACCATGATTCCTGAGATGATCATCTGTATTTGAAATAAAAATGTTGAACACAATCCTGCTCCACAGTTCTTTTAAATCACTATCGATATTTGCACCATGGTTTGTCAGAAAATCTACAATCTCCAGGTAGCTTACACCTTCATGAAAGCTATCACCATCCTTATAACCCAGCATCGTCATTGCAGAAGCATAATGGATTCTCTCACCTGCATCAGTCCTGTCAAATCTTTTTGTAAGGAAAATATAATACTTGCTTGAAAACTTTTGGATTTTTGATTTCGCCACCTTAAGCCCGGCATTCCTTGCCAGTTCATCAGCTACAATTTCCCACCCCCCGATATCTTTTATATCTGATTTACTTGGAAATTTCGCAATCCAAAGATTCTTTTTATCATCCAGGACACTCGCTTTTGGTCTTGTTCCGCCAAGGGAGGAACCTGGGTTAACCAACATTGTTAACCATTTTAAATATTCAGGATCATCAGTAGCATCCTCTTCTTCAAGTCTAAGGCTTATTTGTTCCAGTTCCCTTATAGATGTCCATGGTGGAGAGGCAATCGTTTCATTATTATTAAGAAATGGGCCATCAATATCTTCTTTGAACCTTAAAGCTCCCATCCGGTGATCATCAAATACTCCTAGCAGATAATCAGATTCTCTGAGTGTTCTTTCATCTCTTCCTTCAGTTCTGGCAGTTGCAGCTTCGCGTCTTTTCATCAGGATCCTTCCCCAGCGATCAGGGGAGGAATCAAGAAAGACTCCAAAATTTGATTTCTCATCACCGGCATATTGTGATCCAGAATAAAATAATAATTCAGGATCAAGTATTTGTGAAAAACGAGATTTTAGCCATTCTTCGGCATAACTAAATGAAAAGATCTCTTTTCCTCTTACATTTTCTGCCTTTAGCTCTCCCATCAAGACTGGTTCCTTCATGCCGACCCAATGAGCATAAACATAAATATTCCTGACATCGTTTCTATGTTTCATGTTTTAAGTTTTACCTGGTTCTTTTGGGGGCACGTTCCTTGGTCAGTAAATTAGCATCCTGAAGTCTTCTTCCAAGGTCATCGTCTTTAGCAACAGTAATAATGTCCTTTTCAAGGCCAAGAACCATAAGCACTTTAACATATGCCCCAATGCTTACATTGGGATTGCCTTTCTCAATAGATAATAGAGTTGGTCTGCTAATATTTGCCCTCTCAGAGACCTGCTGCGTACTATACTTTCTTCTCAACCTGGCTAGTTTTATATTTTCACCCAGTGTTGAGACAACTTTCTGAGCTTTTGGTAACAATATTGGTTTTCTGGATTTCATAACGTAAAATAATATTTATAAATATAGTTATTTTTGTAAAATATAATTTACATTATAAGAAAAATTTAATTGGAAATGCCAACTTCCACTATTTTAGACCTTTTTTAGCAGCCTTATTGTTCTTACTGTATTGACAGAATGTCCGGTTATGCCGGCAATTCTGCGGACTTATAGGTCATTTTTATCAAGACGATCTGAGATATTCTGATATTTGTTCATCAAAAAATTTCGGTTTGGACTTAGCACCATTGACACGGCTTTTATATGTCCCTTTAATTTTGGCAAGCTGAATCCCCTCAAATTGCCTAATTTTCCTCTGACTGTTCTCCATCTCAGCACCGATGCTCAACATCTGCAGCAACATTTTCGCAACAGGATTCTCTTTATCATTTTCCAGGGTTAGCATATTAAATTGTTGGATGTAGAGTGATATACTTTTCTCGTGAAGCATTTGCGCCAAATTCAGGACATCGTCCACTCTTCTGCCAATATGTGAAATCTCCTGGAGCAGTTCGGCTACTTGATAAGATAATTAAGGTTCTCAGGTCCAGAAATCATGATGTTATAACCGGTCATTTTACGACATATGCAAAGATTGGTGAGGAACATGTAAAATTTAGACTTCGATAAACGGCATAAACAGGGAATACAGGTTTGAAGTAATTTAAATTTCAATAAACCGGATTGAATTAATAATTGCCAGTATACTTTTTTCAAAGTATTTTAAGAAAATCTCATTAGCCGGAATCAAATGACCTGGTTTATCATACTTTAAATCTTCTTTCCGATATAAAATACATAACCGTAATATGCTTTGTATTTGTAATATAACTCTGCTTCGTACTGCTGATATCTAACAAATTCTTCAGCGGTTTTGTTGCCGATATATTTTTTCAGGAAAGATGCGTGAGTTTTTTGCATAATGGAATAATAATTTGTCCAACAACTTTCAGGTACGACAAAAGTGGCAATCGGAAGATAACCTGCTTTTTGCATTTGGGTAATCTTGTTTGGTATTGTATCTATTTCTGAATAAGCCTTTTGCCAGAATTCCTGAATTTCGAAAGGTCGTTCTTCTGTATACCAGGTATTTTCTGTAACTGCGATATACCCACCCTGTTTCAAAAATTTTCGCCACTCGGTTAGTCCAAGATTGAATCCAATATTGTAAATTGCCCCTTCCGACCAGATCAAGTCTAAGTACTCCTCCTGAAACGGAAGATTCTCCATATTACCTACAATACCCTTCATTCTGTCGTGGAGATTTTTATTCTGGGCGTTCTGGTTGAATTGATTAATAAAACCTGACCACGAATCAATACCCGTGATTTCGCAAGGAATATTTTGGGCCAGAACCATTGTTTGACCGCCTGTACCGCAACCAACATCAGCGACTTTAGACTTTTCCGTGAGACCGTCAATAAAACTCAGTGCTTTGAGCGTTATTTCCGGACTTCCTGGTCCTTGTCGTTCCACATTTGAAAAGTAATCGTAAATTACATTCAAGTCAAATTCGTGAATTGTATGTTTTTCTTTGCTCATTTTATATTATTAATTTTTTAGTGTACACAATAGACTCATGGTACAGAAAGTGAGATAACAATCTCATACCCATTTATGACATTAAATACCTTTGTCGGCCGGATCATTACGGAAAGACCGAATTTGGAACATGTAAACGAGCTAATCATAATACCAGATATGTAACCGTTATATACTGTTTCTTATCCTGTAATGGACTGTCCATTGAGATTTGCGCAGGACACCGATTGATGAAAACATATTGAACCAGCCTAATTTTTTTTCATGATCATCAAAGTATGTCCATTCATCAAGAAATTCATATTCCGGATTCCAGCTTTCGAAATACCGGCTTTCAGGTACCCCGAATGAAAAAACAGCGCCTCCGGTCATTCCTAGTTGTCTCCTGAATTTCCATTTCAACCAGGAGTTGTTCATTTTATCTACCCAGTAGCGATTGCTTACTTCACAAACTATTTCAGCACTTCCTAATTTTCTTTGAAGAGATTTGAACAGTTCCCTTACACCGGCTTCGGTAAGATACATAAACAAACCTTCAGCAAGGATCATGTAAGGGCCACCGGTTTTAACCTGTGGTATCCAATCAGGATTTAAAACTGAATTCCCGATAAAGAAATGCCTTGAATTCTCTTCCATGAATCTTCTTCTGAGTTCAATTACTTCGGGGAAATCAATGTCATACCAGATTACCGTTCCATTATCAATACGGTAAAAACGTGTATCAAGACCACAACCCAGATTTATTATAGTCCCTTTGGGATATTTTGAAAGAAAATCAGAAACATACCGGTCGAATCGTCTGCTGCGTAAAGCCATTGTAACTGCCAGCTTTGGATTATAACTATTATTCAGGATCTTTTTATGAATAGGACTATTCGATCCGGCAATTTCCTTTTTGATAATTTCAATCATTTCGACTGCTTTCGGATCTTTAATGATTGGATTTATGCTTATTGACTCTTGTGCTCTCGCATAAAGGGTTATGAGCATCGTTGATGAAACATCTGTTATTAAAAAAGATGGCTCTTTCATATGGACTCAATTATTTGCTTTCAATTCCTCTGAAGAGATTTCCTGGAAATGGAATGATCTCATTAACAGATTTCTCATATTTGTCATATTCTTCTCCAAAAATCCTTCTTAGTACATTCGTTTCCCCATGAATGGAAATCTTAAAGCCGATATACAAAACCAAAGAGATAGAAAATGTAAGACCTGAATGAAAGATAAGTGCCAGAGATGGTATTATGAAAACTATTATTGAAGAATAAATAGGATTTCTGCAAAGACCAAAGGGCCCACTCGTAATCAGCTGCCCAGGTTTAAAATATTTTAAGAAGTAAACGGCAGAATACATCCAGAAAACAATCCCGATTGCCAACCAGGCATAGCCTAAAACCCTGGCATAATTGCTATCCAGGAATTTCAGATCGAAGAAATCAGGGTACATAAGCATCACTATTAATGAAAGAATTATGTATGGCAAACATAACAGTGCCAGTTTTGGTCCGCAACCAAAAAGTGTCATAGATGTTTTCATTGTTAACTTCTTATTATCTGAATTGCAAGTTTATCGAATATTTTACCTGACAGTTTCTTGAAAGGATTTAGTTTTACCGGATAAAAATAATCTGATTCAAACCTCCCTTTATCCCTGAAGTATGTATAATCCCGGCAGCTCTCATCAAGCATTTTATACATACTTGTCCTTGCCATTCTGAATATCATTAACCACCAGAGTGTTGGGACCGGAAATTCTTTTTTGATCAGTTGAGCATAGAACTTTTTGCTCTGAATTTCAACTGACCTGTCAAATTTCTGCTGGGATTTTTCAGTCATTGGTTCAAGGGTCTTTAAGCAACATCCTTTAACCACATTAAAACCCAGTCCTTTACCCACAAAGTCGAGGTATTTAACAATACCCTCCCCCTTTCCAATTCCCTGAACAACAATACTGGTAAAGGTTTTTCCGAAAAAACCGGGGCGATGAAAGCCAAATCCAAGCCTGTCCAGGAAGACTTTCATTAATCCTGATACCTGGAAGGAGTAATTGGGTGATGCAAATATCACTCCATCTGAATCATTCATCTTCCCTATTAGCTTATCCCTGTCATCTCTGTACGGGCAATCCTCTTCACCTTTGTCAAAGCAGATCCTGCACCCTTTACATATTCCGAGATTGTACTCACTCAGCCGAACAATCTCATATTCTACATTACCAAGAGTTTGTAGATTTTGAAGGAATTTTTCACAGGCTATGTAAGAATGCCTTTTTCTTCCGCTTCCGATAAATGCTGTTACTCTCATAATTTCATATAATATTAGTTGTCAGCCAGTGTTGTTGATCTGTTCAGTACATCCTTAATTAATATTTCTTTTAGTTTCTGCGGTTCTTCAAACATAGGGCTATGGGCCGATTCGTTAAAAGTGTAAAATCCTTTAACGGGAGCCTCTAATTTCCCCAGGTATTCCTTTGACAAATCCTTATTAACAGTCAGGTCATATTTTCCACTGAAAAAATATACAGGGATTTCAATTCCGGGTACTTTAGCCGGAATATCAGCCTGAATAATTTCCCTTCTCAGGCCGGTTTTCTTCATGAATGAAAATTTTGAAACCCAGATATTCAGTTTTTCCCTTACAGTGTAAGCTTTGCAGGTCCATACAGGTAAAAAAACATCTTTTATTATTGATCTCATGTTATGCATGGTACCAATTCCAAGGTCATGCTGTGCCTTATCTCTCAGAACGGAATTGAAAAAAGTAAGCAGGAGGGAGTCATTCTCGAGGATTGGTAGCTTTTTTAACTCAGTAACCCTTTTTGAATTACCATCTGCCAGGTACTGGTCCATCATATATTTGTAGCACAGTGCTTCCGACTCAGCCTGACGGGTAATCTGGGCGACTCCTATATATGCATGATACAATTGCGGATTACTCTCAACAGTCTGAATTGCGAAAGCTGAACCACCGGAGTGAGCCATAATATAAATCCTGTCTTTGTTAAAGCGGCCGCGCAGATAATTGGTAACCTCGACTGCATCGGAAGCCAGTTGTTCCAGAGTCATGCTCTCCACAGTAACTTCAGGTGTATACGATATCCCGCCACCTCGTTGTTCCCAGTAACAAACAGTAAAATGATCCTCTAGTCCGGCCGGATATTTTTCTACCAGAAAATACTCAGGGAAAGAGGGTCCTCCATGCACAAATAAAAGGACCGGATTATTTGTATCCTTTCCTTTAAGAAACATTCCCTGTTTTACTCCTCCAATTGTAATAAATATTTTCTCTGAGATACTTCCGGCAAGAATCTCACCTGTCTGATCTATATAAGGTCTCAGCTTGCCCGGGCTAATTATAAATAAGGCGGTCAGGAACGTAATAAGACACAATAAAATAATTGAAAGCATAACTAACATGGGTGATCTTTTTTTTGAATTCTGGTCATATATAATGTCTTTTCGCACTTAAATAATATTGAAATGAATGTTCACATTTCTGCCCTTAGTCAGATGGGGAATCCGCACCTAAGCAACCTATTTCATAATTGCATGTCTCATTTTGAGGAATATGGGTTTCTCTGATAAAATCTAGGGCCGCAATCCGTTGAAACATAAAAACGCATCTTCCCGCTATCATGTTTTTATCAACAATTTAAAGCTTTCTAATGATATAATACATTGACTGGAATGGTAATGGATCCAGCTTATATAAAATAATTTCCTTCAATTCTGATCTGAACAAATGTTTTATTGGAATGATATCCGGGGAGTTAATTTCCTCTTCAAGTTGCCTGTAATATTGGTTCCACCAAACATTTTCATCCACTAATATAGTTCCAATCAGATCACATTCCCGTTCTTCTATGAATTCACATTTCATATTATGATCCTTATATTCATCATGAATCAAAAAATACCCTTTTCCCTTTAACATCTCAATCAGTTTTACAAAACCCTGTTCAAATCCAATAATATTAAGAAAACCTTCTGCTATTATAATATCATAAAAAATCGGTACCTGCTTCAGGCCAGAAAAGGGAATATTTATTACTGTAATTTGATTTTCAAGACCTTTTTTGGTAACTTTCTTCTTTAGCCAATCCAATGCATCCTTATCTGAGTCAATGGCAGTAATGATTCCGCCATAGTTTTCAGCAAGCCATAGAGTTGGGACACCAGTCCCGCATCCTATATCAAGTATTTTGGGATTGTTGATTTTCGGAAGCAGAGAAACAGCTTTTGCCAGATATTTCAGAAGTCCCGACCGGCATTTATCTTTTATTTGATAGTACTCTTTCGTCATTTCTTTAATTCAGAAAATGAATTGCATTGGCATAATTTTATTCTCCTCCATTGCGTTCCCACTCCAGGGTTAATTTCAGAACGTTAAGAAAAGGTTCAATCGTAAGAATATCCGGATTGTTCCATTTCTGATGATAAAAGGCCACCATTTGTTGAGGTATCTTGAATGCAAGGAGGGTTAATGCTTTCAGGCCTGCCTGGCTGAAGGGACCTGAGTCGTTTGCAGTGCCAAGGGTAGCAGGTCTCAGCTTGAAGGGAACCCCTGCTCGCTCTCCTGCTTCCACTACGCTTTTTATTATTTCAGGTGAATTTTTCACAGTACCGTTTATATCCGAAGTCAGGATGACGGATTCCGGATTGGCAACAGTTTCGATATTCAGCATTCTTGTATCCAGCCGTTTTAACTCTTCAAGGTGGCGTTTTACATAACGTCTTGACCCTCTATACCCTGATTCTTCTCCTCCAAAGGATATAAATCTGATTTCCGTATCTTCGGGGATATAAGTGGGATTTTTTACAAGAAACCTGCACATTGCCAATGATAAAGCACATGCTGAGAGATTGTCTGCAGCACCCGGTACATTACCTCCATTTTTCCCTTTACGGGTAAAAAACACTGCAAAGATAACGGCTGGCATGATCGGATAAGCCATCATTATCCATCCCACAGTTCCGTTATGAATTATGCTGGCATTGTCTGCAATTAAACCCCAAAGCTGAATGATACTCATCATTAGTATGATAACATATCCTATAAAGAAAGTTGCTAAGAGGATAAAGAATCCGTATCCAAGGAAACGAAGCCATGTATTTTCAGGAGCGCTGTCATGGTGACCACTGATAATAAGTAATCGCTTCACATTCCTGGTTCCCGGATTGCATAGCGCTCCTATCACATTAATTGACTTTTTCTTTCTGAATAATGGATCAAGCAGTTCATAGGACAGGACGAACTCGAAGATAAACACGAAAGGTGCCATGAGCGAAAATACAAGCGCAGTGATGGAGGTCAACCATGGCGAAACCCATAAAATATGCCCCATAGAGATATTTAACAGGGCCGCAAAAAGCATTAACAGACCACAAATTGGATACGAACTCAGGAATGCCTCTGGTGCAAACTTAAATTCTTCAATTGCAACATTATCCGTACCAAGGAGCGATTCTAATTCCTTTTTTATGATATCGGCCCTTTCACGTGCCCGGGGACTGCCTGGCAGACCCGGACCAACCTCACTGCAGATCTTTTTAACAATATCTAAAGCGTAGCTCGCATCGCTGTTTGTAATTATCTCAGACATTGATGTATACAATAATTATTACAAGTTTCCTTCAATTCTTTGCTTCAGCCTGGTTACAAATCGTGTTGCCGGCGCTCCATCCACCAAATCGTGGTTTATACAAATTGTCAGGCTGAGAAATTCTCTGATCTTTATCTCGGAATTAATTACTCCGGGTTTCTTAGCTATGCTGCCGATAGCAAAGGAAAGCGGCCTGTTTCCTCCTTCAATATAAGGTATGGCAAATCCTGAAACATCAGTAAACCCACTTACAGACGCCACATAAGTAGTACCAAATCTTTGTTTTATTTTAAATGGCTTATTTGAGAATCGTCTGAAAACAAACTTCAGATACCATTTTGGCAACATCCCGGCAAGCCTGATCCAGCGCAATGCCCACTTATCATCCTCTCCGGCAATGCCTGATTCTTTCCAGTTCTTCTTTGCTTTCTCAATTTCCGAAGTAATTTCCTCCATCGATTTTCTGGCTGCATCCCGGACAACATATTTACGTGGAATGGAAATCCCATTATGTTTTAATTCTATAGCAGTATCAATGTCCACTTCGTCAAAGTAATATAGCTTTTTCCCACAGCGAATGTGATTTAACTCCTTACAATCTTCAATAGCCTTTGCAATTGCGCTAAGCAAAAAACCAAAGAAAGATTCTTTATTTCCTCCCTTTCTCCGTTCTCTGAGTCTTTGCCTGATATCTGTCACATCAAATTCTATCAGGGCAAACATATTATGTCCTTTTTTGATAGCATCGTATGCATATATTGATAATAACCTGAAAGGTGTCAATTCCTTAACTTCATATTTCATTTCTGTTTGACGACTGGATTTATACATGAATGCCATTAATTCTATCAAAATTAAACTAAAACAAGCATTTAAGAAATTTAATTATTTGTTCTCCAAAATATATTAAAAAATACTTATTAATAAATTTAAATGAACAAATGTTCATTTTAATTATTATCTTTGTCTCGTAGATTTGTAAAACACGAATGTTTTTACAAGACAATAAAGGTCAGATAGTTTATAATATCATTAATTAATGTGTTGTATTTCTTTGTTATACCTGGTGATTGTTTTCTGAGACTTTATTGGATAAATATATAGACACATAGGGATCAGGGGTTACACAAAGGAACACAACCTGAGGGAGTAATAAAAGTTAAATAATTTGTTAAACAAAAAACAAAAAATTATGCCAGGAGGAGATCGTACCGGACCGTTGGGACAGGGTCCCGGCTCCGGAAGAGCATTTGGTTATTGTTATGGTTTTGACTCACCGGGTTATATGAAAGGACCTGGAAGAGGAATGGGAAGAGGATTTAGATTTCGGGGAGGATATGGCCGTGGCAGAGGTTTTGGCAGGGGATGGGGTTTTGTGCCAGATTATCAGGACTATATGCCGGGTTATCCACGAATGACTTCCATAAGCAGGGAAGATGAGATTAAAATGCTTAAGTCGGAAGCTGACAACTTAAAACGTTCTCAGAAAGAGATTGAAAAACGACTTGAAGAATTAGAAAAGGAGGGATAAACAGTACTGTTGTTTTTCGTAATTAGACATGCCCGGGATCTTATCTGAGGGACTTTATAAAAAGTTGATTTATGATATAATTTGAGCTTTCCCGGATTTTATCTGATAAAATGATGATACCGGGCATTGTATAAAAACGATATCATGTAAGAAGGAAGTCTTTTTCTGCAGTTTCAATCATAGCTGATACGTATAAATTAGTCTGCAAGTGTCGGATTAATTGACTTCTTAAGGAACTTTGTATTCCAGGTATTAAGTTTTGTATGAGTCAGGAAGTATTTCTGTGGTATGGAGTGTGTACCAAAGATTACTTTCATACCATATTTTTCTTCAAGGAACATTTTGAAATACTCCATATAAGGGCATGGAGGATAGCCGACCAGGAATCCGGTCGCAAAGTGAATATGAGTTACTCCATTATTTTTCGGGATTTTTGGTCACACATCATACTTTTTAGTCAGCTATTTTTTTACTGCTTGTTCGTAAGTGTCACAAACCCCATTTTTATCTGCATCAATAAAGTATCTGCCACCCGGGGCAAGTCCCTTACCACGGCCCGGGCCAAGTCCGCGTCCCCAGCCTTT
>CAYQZL010000035.1:0-13182 GCA_964421975.1 uncultured Rikenellaceae bacterium | reverse complement strand
ATTATTTGCATCAACATAAACACCTCTGCCGGTCGGAACAGGAGTCTGCTGTTCCTGCGTTCCGCTTTTATCCTGCGCACCTGCAAGTATTGATAATCCTGATAGGATTAATAATGTTAAAAAAAGTCGTGCTTTCATTGCCTGAATCTTTAGTGTACCTGTTGAACTTTTTTTAAAATTCGTATCAGTTTTAAAAAAGTAAATATAGAAATAATAAATGAACATATGTCCATTTATAGATTATTTTTATAAAATAATTATTCAATATGGAAAGAAATAGCTTTGACCGGTCGGGCTAATTTATGGAAGAACTTTTGATCTGTAATATAAGTCGAAGGATTTAAGATTTCAGGGATTCCAGTTGTAATGGCCGGAAAATAAAATTTTTAAGTAATATAGTCAAATGCAGACCTCCGGGAAACCGGGTTCATACACCTCAGGAAGCAGCAGTATGTCTGCCGTGGTTGTTAGTACAAATTGAGATCATATGTCCGCAAATTCTTGTCCTGCTAGGTTCTACTGCTCTGAAATATATGGCAGGTACTAACTACAAGATCACAAGAGATCACGGGAAATGGATTAATATTCATAACCATATGGCCATGGCGGTTTATCATCCGGCAGAACTCCTGAGGGATCCTTCACTTAAAAGGGATACCTGGGAAGATTTTAAAATGATCTTCCATAAATACCGTGAGGTTGTAAATCCGGATCATTACTCTCAATATATCATGGGCAAAACACATGGCAAATAAGGAAAAATGTCTGATCCGGCTCAGTATTTCAAGAGCCTTAATATCACCGATACCTTTAAATGAATTGCCTCCTGAGCGGTTTGCTTTACGGTAAGATGACTTGAAAATAAACGGAATTCTGTATGTATTTGACAAACGGTCAAGCTGCTCCGCAACCTCGGTGACCAGCTCGCCTGATTCAATCACACATGGTCCTGCAATAAGTAAAAAACTTTCCGGATTGTCCCTGTATTTGAGTCCGGGTATATCCGGTATCATTGTCTTATTTCCTTTTTCCATATGTTTATTTGGTAATATGAATTTCCCGGCAAAATTGGCGCTAATTTGCTAAATCGCTGAATAAATTATTTCGGGCTTTTTCCTTATTAACCTCTGACTGTTTCCGGATAAAAAAGCTGCGGATGACCTGCAGCATCCTGATTAAGTCAAAGATGATGATTTGTGATGACCTGTTACCGTTTTTTTTCATATATTAAGGCTTGATTCCAGGCATAAAACAATTCCGGAATGAGATTAAGTCCTGATATATCAAAGATTAATTTCAACGCTTTTTTATGGCATGCTGGATTTCTTGCATTTGCAAAAAATTTCATGGATGCTGATACAATCATACCTGCTATGATTATTGAATCGGGTGGGAGCAGCGTTCATATAGGTATAATGACTGTAATAATTCTGGGTGGATCAAGATTTACGCAGTTGTTTTTTGCTCCATTTCTCAGTAATTATCCGTTTAAGAAAAAATTCCTTCTGATTGGAATTAATTTGCGAATAGTATCTCTTTTTGCACTGGGTTTTATTCTGGTTTATCTGAGGGGACAATCCAATTCCGGATTGCTTCTCTGGTTTGTTTTTATCTTTATAACATTATTTTCACTTGGCGGGGCATTTACAAATATCAGCTATAACGATATTCTGGGTAAAGCTGTTAATGAAGAAAAGCGGAAAGCATTTTTCTCTGCAAAACAGATTATTGCGGGTATCGTATTTATAATATCAGCCTTTCTGGCAAAAAAGATACTTACCGGTTCAGGGTATCCGCTTAATTATGCATGGTTGTTTGTTACCGGTGGCACCTTGTTACTAATTGCATCAGGTGGTTTCTGGAAAATAAAGGAAACTTTTCCTTCTTTTATGAGCATAAATGGATTTAAAGATTTTGTAAAGACACTGCGATCAGAACTGATAAAGAATAAAAGATTGTTTGGTTATCTGGGATTTATAAATACTCAGGGGATCATTATCAGTTACCTTCCATTCGTAATGCTATATGCAAAAGAAATATTCAAAACACAGAGTAGTGATACCGGTAATTTTTTACTATATAAAGTCATTGGCATTGTAACTGTCAGCATGATTGTATTATTCAATACCAGGAGGATTAAATATAACTTTCTTCTCTATTTAAACGTGGTATTGTCCGTTATTTTAACAGGGATCACAATGTTTATCAGTGATGAGGTTTTTCTGAAATATATCTTCATTGTTGGTGGTGTGGTTATCACTTTATACAATATTACCATGAACGGGTTGCTTCTTGAAGTTTCTGACAGGAGTAACCGGGCATTATTTACCGGTTTTACAGGAGCCGGTCATATTCTGCCTTCCCTTTTTCCTTTGACAGGCAGTTGGCTGATAGATAAATATGGGTTTCAGCCCTTCTTTTTGATTTTCATGATTATAATCCTGTCATCACTGTATTTTATTCCTAAAATAGGCTGTCAGAAATGATGCAGGATTATTGCTTTCAATTCATTGAATAATGAAAGGCCAATATTCCCGACAATGACGCCGTTCCGGATAATCTACCTGTTCTCCTCCCCATTCATCAATCATACCTGCAAGTACATACGGATATTCTGCTCCGCCAATCCCATGTGACGGGAAGATCTTTGCATAGTGACAGCCGACATGATCCACAACTTTCAGGGGTAAACCGGTATTTTTGTTTACAAGACGGTATTTGGCTTTTACGGCTATCTCCTGGCGGAATTTATAAATGACATCACTTGCATGAACAAGGTTTTTAGGTATTTTGAATGTCATTCCCGTTGCTCTTTCTAAAACTTCCCTGGTTTTTTCTTCTGTTTCGGGAAAATGCTTCCATGTCTCAAGCATCTCGATATAAATACCAAAGGAGGTTACACAAGATACGACGAAATTTTCATAACCTGCCTGGTTCATAAGTGCGAACTGACGGGCAACAACTGTCATGATTGTTTCCATGGGTATCAGTCCTGAGCGCCTGGATAATATAACATGGGACATTTCCGCGGGGACATCTGGTCTTACATGAAAGACATTCTCCGCATCTCCAGATAGTATCACTTTTAAGCAGCTTCTCCAGTTCCGCCTCATCTCTTTCCTGTACAATATTCACGACCACCCGCGGATCATAATCACTGACTTCGGCAGCAGGGCAAATTGCAGTACATACACCGCAATTCATACAGGCTTTCATACCTTCCCTGAACCTTACATCCTTTTCCAGTTGTTCATATAACCTTGACATGTATCTCTTAATTAAAATTTTGATAATCTTTTATTTTATTCAATTTACCCGACAGCAACTTTTTTAAGTGTACTGATCCTGTCTATGAACATAATTCCTTCAAGCTAATCTTTGAGAGGAATAATTCATTACAAATTAAGTGAACATATGTTCATTATGCAAATTTTTTTTTTCTTGGATATAAAAAGACAGGTTTTGTAATTTGAAAACAATAGCCGGAAAAGTTACCATGAATCCCGTAATTGGACAACTCCAGATTTAGCGGGGTGTCCAGTAAAAGCTATGGTTTTCTTCTAGGGGTTTTAAAAATTGATGGCTTATCATCGGGATGATATGTCCGGGACACACATTTTAATCATGGATGCACCTGACAGACAGCTCATAAGCTATCTCAATTATATCCCTGATAACAGATGACATAGCAAAGAGGTATGCTGGTAGTAGATAAAACTTTAACAGGTCCGGGGAAATCCTCAATTATCCGAATATCCAGTCCCAGAGGTTGCTGAATGCATATCCGATATCATCTATATAATAAACTGCAGAAACGGTAAATACCCTGTTCCTTATAACCTCTCTGTATGCGTGTGAAATATTTATAAATCCGAATCCGTAATTTACACCAATCTGGAGATTATTGATTTCAAAACCTCCGCCCAGGTTTATTCCGTAATCCATTCTTTTGTATTCTGATGCCAGGGAACCGAATTTTATTTTGTCCGTTATATTGCTTTTCTTCTTTGCTGAAATGCCAACTGCTGCATAAGGCCCCGCCTGGGCATATAAATTCCATGATGTGAAATCAATTCTGTAGGTCAGGTTTACAGGAAATTCAATATATCTGACGGGTAAATCGAAAACTTCGGTCTTAAGGCCTTTTTTGATAAATGAAACACCCGTTCCCAGGGATAGTGCATCCGATACAGGAACTTCACCCAGAATACCGGTATTGATGCCAAAAAGACTTCCGGATGATGATTCCACTTCATATATTACATATTTTCCCTGTGCAAATGATAAACCGCCCTTTAGCCCAAGTACCTGTCCGTTGACTATACTGAAACAAATACACCCAAGGTAAATTAGAATCAAATATCTTTTCATTTTCTGTAAAACTTTGAAAGCAACCAAATAATTATTTTAAGGCGGGATTTAATCATGTTTCCAGGTTTCTTATAATGTTGATAACCAATTAGAAATTGTCAAAAAATTTAGCATACATCCAGACTAAAATTCTGTATATGAGTGATTAACATCTGACTCAAATACCAACATTAGTGCTGAAGAGTAAAGATATTAATAAAATTTCATAATCAGAAAACAGTTTTGCCCTTTAATGATATGTATATTATAGACAAATACGAAATTTCAGGTTATTTATAATTGTGCATTATTCCAGCCGACATCCGGTACGTGATGATAAGTTTCTCACATAATGTAACATTTGTGTTAATCTTTGAAATACTTCTGTTAGATAATTACTATTCACCTGTCTAATTTTATACAATAATAATTCGCAATAATTAATTGTATAACTAGACACTTTGCATGCCATTTAATGAATATCTCATCATGTTAAATAAACTTATATTATTAATTAAAAATTAATTAATTATGGAAAAACAAGGTTTAACAGCAGAACAAAAAAACAAGGATTTCATTCTGGCCTATACGGAGGATTTCTGGAACAACCATAACATAGCTGCTTTCGGGAAATACTACGCTGCGGGATTTATCGAGCACTATGCCAACGGGGATCAGGATTTTGAGCAGACTAAAAATCTTGCTCAGGCTTATTTCACAGCCTTCCCTGACTTGCACATCACGACTGACCTACTTGTGGCCGAAGGGGACAAGGTTACTAAGGTGTGGACTGCAAACTGTACACACAAGGGGGAGTTAATGGGGATTAAGCCCACGGGAAAACAAATCGTGGTAAAGGGAATAGAGGTTTTCCGTATTGCTGACGGAAAGATCGCAGAGATCTGGGCAAATATGGATAATCTTGGTATGATGCAGCAACTCGGTGTAATTCCACCGCTGGGCTGATAAAAGCAGGTGTAAAGAAAAGCTGTTTATAACCATATTATTTGTTTGAATATTCAGCCGGTCAAAAGGTATAAATAATCCTGCCGGTTGTGATCAGGTTCACTCTTTTCAAACAGGAAAATATAATCACTAACATAAGGTTCAGGTACAATCCCAGGGAAGGTCATGATCTTTATATAGTTTATGATGAAGGTCTTAACACCTACAGGGACAGGGAAATTCCTGAACTGCCTCTTAGCAGCATTCGTACGCTTATGCTTAAATATAGCTATACCTTCATAATTGGAGGATAGCTAATCGGAGTAACTTTTTTATAAATTTAATCTTACACAGTTATGAGAAAACCAGTTGTAATTGCAGCCCTGATCATCCCGGCACTGTTACTATATTTTGCCGGATGTGACAATCAGGAAAAGAAAGAAGCAGAAGAACTTAAAGCTATGGAAACAAAGAACAAGGATTTCGTTATAGCCTGTACGGAAGATTTCTGGAATACACAGAACATAGCTGCTTTCGAAAAGTATTATGGTGCTAACTTCATCATGCACTCTTCTGATGGTGATCAAAATATCACGCAGTATAAAGAACTATGCCAGGCATACTTCAAAGCCTTCCCTGACTTGCATATTACAACCGACTTTTATATGACCGAAGGAGACAAAGTGGCAAAGGTCTGGACTGTTACCAGTACACACAAGGCCGACTTCATGGGAATTCAGGCCACGGGAAAAAGGATCATGATCAAGGGAATAGAGGTATTCCGGATTGCAGACGGAAAGATCGTTGAGGTTTGGGCAAGTATGGATAATCTCGGCATGTTGCAGCAACTCGGGGTAATTCCACCTCCTGGCCAATGAAATAATGGGTACAGTGGATCTGCGTTGAATGATAATCAATAATATAAACCATTTTGCCATGACTAAAGTTCTTATTGCTACTTTCTCTCAGACGGGTTCAACAAAGAAAATTGCAGATAAAATCACAATCGGACTCAGAAATGCAAATCTTAATGTGACTCATTTTGAGATAACCAGAGATGCAATACCCGACCTTAAAGAATATGATATTATTGGAATTGGAACACCAACCTATTTTTTCAGGCCGCCGTTTATCGTCAAAGACTTCGTTAAGAATTTAAAGGGGCTTGAGAATAAAGCAAGTTTTGTTTTCATCCTTCAGGGAACTGACCAGGGCCAATGTGGAAACCGGATCCGCAAAGAGCTAATTAAAAAGGGATCCAGAGATTTAGGGTATTTCAGATGTAAGGGTGCAGATTACTGGATTGGTTATATAAAAAGGGGTACTATGTTTTCACCTGACTCTCCAACTGACCAGGAACTAATTTCTGCAGAATCATTTGGTGGTATTGTTGCAACAAGGTTCGCTGACCATTCACAAAAGGTTGAAATATTTGATCCTCCAACTCATTTCATGTATTTAATAGAACAACTTTTTTTAGTCAGACCATTTGTCAGGCTTTTGTATACCAAAGCTTTCTATGCTGACAAAACCTGCGATAATTGTGGTATTTGCATTGAGAAGTGCCCTGAGAAAAACATTTTTGAAAACGAGAAGGGCAAACTAAGATGGGGATCTGAATGTTTGCTATGTGCGACATGTGAATTGAGTTGTCCAAAAGATTCAGTTCACTCTGCATTGGACTGGATTATTTTCTCTCCTTTTAATTACTATAATATTGCTCGTTCTAAAAGGAAGAAAGTACCATTTGTCAGCGTGAGACATAAAAGTGGAGAAACAATCGTCATTTAAGATTATCCTTATATACAGCTATACCTTTGTAATTGGAGGATGAGATCCGGAGGATAGCTGTTATTTCTTTGCCAGGTGATCAAGTACCTGTTTAAGCTCTTTCTCCGGGCTGAATTCGATCCATGCTAATTCTTTATCAGATTTACCGTTATGGCCTGCCGGCAGATAAAATACATCACCGGCATTGATGGTTTCCTCCATACCGTCATCATATTTTATTTGCAATGATCCTTTAATCATATATCCCCAGTGAGGGCAGGGGCAGCTGTCATTAGGCAAGCCCTTTAACATAGGAGCTGAGTCAGTTTCAGGCATTTCCCAATAAACTACAGCCATACCTCCCCATCCTGGCTGCATTAGCATTTTTGTTCCGGGAGCTTCCATAATAGCTGGAAGATTTTCAAGCTTTATGTGCATAATAATCAGGGTTTAATGGTTTGATAAAAATAATAATGTAATTCTTACATCAAATTTCAACAGTTTGAATTTTAAAATCTAACACACTTGTTTCAAAAAATGATACTGATGTTACATTTTCCGGGGGAATAGTTGTTCGAAAAAGTTACTTCAGTCGGTTTTGTCCGCGGTTGATATATGGAATTAATCTGATAAACTTTTAGTTTACTATAATGCGTATTGTGAAATCTGATCAGCCTATTGACTTATACTTCAGAAATTCATAACTTGATAATGAATAATTTATTATAGAATAAAGAAGCCGGTTATCCGAAAAGAAAACGTAATGAAAGTTTTTTGCGGGGCTTGAAATAATGGTGTCTGTTCCTCCGTACATCTGTACCTGATATGATTTTTCACTATATCAACCTAATAATTATGAACCATGTTACGATTTTTTTCAGCCAGTACAAGTGTTGTTGACTCAAAGCGAGCAATAACCGAGTGCCTCGAAAAAGCACTTAAGAATGAAAGGAGCCTTGATTGTGACCTTCTGATCATCTATACGGCCATTGGACATAATTTCAGGGATCTGTTAAGTGAAGCCCACAGACTTTCTCCCGGTGCACAGGTAGTTGGTTGCACCTGTGCCGGTGTTATAGGTAAAGAAGGTCCGAATGAATCATTGAAAGCCCTTGCGATAATGGCTGTAAAAGGAAATAAAAATGAATTTGCGGTTACATGTAAAGATGCTGCAAAAGTAACTGATTCATATGAACTTGGAAGGGATATGGCAATTGATCTGAAAAGCAAGAATCCAGAGATTAACATGATCTTTGTGCACCCTTCTTTCACAATTCAACCATTAGGTACAATAATAGATGGCATTGAGTCTGTTTTTGGTCCCGACATCCCGGTAAATGGCGGGGCTTCTACTGATAATATGAAGATGATAAGCACTTTCCAGTTTTACGGGAAACAAATTTTTGAACAGGGAGCTGTGATGTACGGATTTGCCGATCCGTCATTGGAAGTCATAAGCCTGGGCAACCATGGATTTGAAGTTGTGGGAGATCCTTTTATAATTACCCGGGCAGATAAAAACAACATAATTGAACTGGATGGTAGACCCGCATGGAAAAGGTGGACCGAAAGACTGGGATTGCCGGAAACTTCCTCAGCTTCTGATGTACTTGTATTTGCCCCTCTGGCAATAGAGCTGCCGTCAGAAGTGCATGAAGAATATGGAAGCAGATATCTGGTATATGGAGCCTTGCCCAGACCGGATATGAGTATTGACGGGATGTTTGCCCTCCCTGAAAAGGGGGAAGTATGGCTGACGAGACGGAATGAAAACAAGATCCTAGATGGAGTTGAACGATTGATGGTGCAAATCCTTGACCGTATTGAAGGCAGGAAACCTGTGGCCGTTTTTCATGCAGACTGTGCAGCAAGGGGAAAATTGCTCTTCAACCAGATCATAAAGGAAGAAATAATCAGCAAGTTGCAATATCCTCTTTGTAAAGGGGAAAATATACCATGGTTCGGAATGTACGGTGGTGCAGAATACACTCCGTTGGCCGGAAAAAACCGTATACAAACTTTTACAACTTCCTTATATGTTATTGTAAAGCGCAAACCGGCATTAAAAAAAGAAGATATACAACTACAACCGGAAGTTGTTAAAAGATCAAAATTGTTTGATAAAACAACGATAAAAAACATAAATCTAAAAAACCGGTTTGTCTGGTCTGCTACATGGCAGGGTAAATCAAACCATGACGGCTCATGTTCTTCCTCACTCATCAGTTCGATGTTGCCGGTTGCCCGTGGTGAAACAGGATTGATTATAACCGAGATGACCTATGTCTCCAGGAATGGCGTCTGTGCTCCCGGTCAGATGGGTGCTTTTGATGACAACCTCCTGCCTGGTCTTGAACGGATGACTTATTTTGTACACAGTGCGGGATCACCGCTTGTGATGCAATTGGTACATGGAGGCTTGTTCTCTGCGCCCATTTTATCCGGGAGTATACCGCTTGGTCCTTCTTCGCTTGAAACACCGGATGGCACGATCGGAAAAGAAATGTCAAAATCCGATATTGAAGACACGGTAAATGCTTTTCGTAATGCTGCCGTCAGGGCAAAACAGGCAGGATTTGACGGGGTACAGATCCATGCTGCCCATGGCTGGCTGCTGAGCCAGTTCCTTTCACCCTTCTTTAACAAAAGAAAAGATGAATACGGGGGGAGCCTGGAAAACCGTTCCAGGATTGTAATTGAAGTTGCCGGAAAGATAAAAGAAGCAACAGGTGATAATTTTGCTGTCCTGGTAAAGATCAATTCAGACGATTTTCTTCCCGGAGGATTCAATACTGATGAAATGCTTGAAGTGTCAGAAATGCTTGAAAAGACCGGAGTTGATGCCATTGAGATAAGTGGTGGTACAATTGGTGCACTCTTAAGCGGCAACCCGGACGGCTCATTCTCACCTGTCTCGAGGAAAGATGTCTATTACGCTGAAGCTGCCTTACGTCTTAAACAAAGAGTCAGTATACCGGTGATGCTGGTCGGTGGGATAAGGACTTTCGAAACTGCAGATGAACTGGTCAGAACCGGAGTTGCAGATTACATATCACTCTGTCGTCCCCTGATCCGTGAACCTGACCTGATTAAAAAATGGAAGTCGGGAAATCTCAAGAAATCCGATTGCATTTCCGACAGTGCATGTTTCCAGCCCGGAATGGAGGGAAAAGGAGTGCATTGTGTGCATCTGAAATAATAAGACAATGGAAACCAAACCGTCATACGAGGAACTGGAAACCCGGTGTGATGATTTCCAGGCACAAATCATCCGATTCCTGAAAGTAGAACAGGATTTAATAGTTACCAGGAGTAAACTTGACCGTGACCTGTCACGTTTTAAATCCATTCAGAAGTACAGTCAGAAGGTAATCCGGGCAAAGAGTCTCAAAGAATTTGCTGACATCACAATTGAATCTGTGATTGAGACCTTTGAGCTTGAATGCAGTGCTTTCTATATTTATGACAGGACAGAGAATGTAATGAAAGTCAAAGCATTTTATGGTACCGGACATGTATCGGAAGAAGCATGGCACCTGGATGGCAACTGGATATCCTCCAAACAATTCATAAAGACAGGTAATATTTTTACTGAACAGGTTGAGCCGGCTTCAGTACCATTTGGTATATTAGGATTAGCCAATATCATCATATCACCTTTTTATGATGAGGATGCGAATTTTCATGGTATGCTCCTGGGAGGTATTTCCTCCGATAAGAAGGACTATTATGATGAACCAGATGAGGAAATAAAGGCTTCTTTCATGGTCTTTACGCAGCAGATGAGTTCAATGCTGCGGAACTTTGAAGCGAAGATGTATTTGGATATCAGGGTCCGGGAACGTACAGAAGAGGTGATAAAACAAAAACAGGAGATCGAAAGGAAAAACATACAGATACTGGAGATGGATCAGATGAAAACAAGGTTCTTTACCAATATCTCTCATGAGTTCCGTACACCTCTGACTCTTATTTTGGGTCCCCTGGAAGATATGCTCACAAAAAAGGAGCTGACCGAAAAGAACAGGATCACAATGGAAAGAATGCACCGGAGTGCTTCAAGAATGCTGGCCCTGACAAACCAGTTACTCGACCTTTCAAAGATCGATTCCGGCAGCATGAAACTTGAACTTATCGAGTCGGATCTGTACCGCTTTCTGATGATCATCTTTAACAGCTTTACCCCGCTTGCAGAGAGAAACAACATCAGGTTCAGATTCCGGATCCCTGAAGATTCATTCCGGACCTTTTATGACCAGGATAAAATTGAAAAGATTGTCTATAACCTTTTATCGAATGCATTCAAATTCACACCTGCGGGTGGCATTATTGAAAGTTATATAAAAGTTCATCAGGACAGGCATCCTGGCGTTATGGAAATATCCGTAAAGGATTCAGGACCAGGTATTCCGGAAGACCTGACAGATAAGATATTCGACCGGTTTTATCAACAGGAAGGGAGTGTCAGAATGGATCTGAGTGGTACAGGAATCGGCTTATCCCTTGCAAAAGAGCTTGTAAGGATGCAGCATGGTGAAATCTCAGTAGATTCAAAATCCGGGCAGGGCAGTGAATTTACAGTTATCATTCCCATCGGATTTGAACATCTTAAGCAGGAGGAATACATCCTCAGGGAATTGAACGATATAGATGAATCCTTTGTCACGATGCACGCTGTCCTGCCATATGATAGTGCTGTATATGAAGATCAAATAATGAATGTGGGGGAAGTTTCGGAAAGACCACAAATTCTTATAGTGGATGATAGTGCCGATCTACGTGCTCATATAATTGAAAACCTGGGAGACAGGTTCCTGTTATTCGAAGCCGGAGATGGGAGAGAAGGGTTTAATAAATCTGTTGAAATGGTGCCTGATCTTATCATAAGTGATCTGGCAATGCCGGAAATGGACGGATTGGAAATGTGCGAAAAAATCAAAACAGACCAGAGAACAAGCCATATCCCTGTCATCATGCTGACTTCAAGAACATCAGTTGAGAACAGGATCATAGGATTTGAAAAAGGTGCTGACGATTATTTCAGCAAGCCATTTAACATGCATGAACTGTTTGTAAGGATAAAAAACCTGATTGAACAACGCAAAATGCTGAGGGAACAGTTTAGCAGAAATGTCAGATTACAACCGAAAGATATTTCGATTAGTTCAGAAGACGAGAAATTCCTCAGTAAAATAATTTCAATTATTGAGGAACATTTAAATAATTTTGATTTCGATGTTTCAAAGCTAACAGATAAAATGGCCCTTAGCCGTGTACAGCTTTTCAGAAAACTGAAGGCTTTGACCGATCAGTCGCCAAGCGAATTTATCCGGACTGTACGCCTGAAACGAGCTGCCCAGTTACTGGATAAAGGCTTTGGCAATATTGCAGAAGTAACATACCAGGTTGGATTCAATAACCTTTCCTATTTTGCCAAATGCTTCCGGGAACTGTTTGGGACGTCTCCCTCTGATTATGCAAAACAAAGAGACTGAAAATTCATTGTTTTTAATAATCTGCTTGTCAGTTTCATATTTATTTGATATTTTCCAGATCCCTTTCGGAACACAAAATTCTATATCATGAGAACAAGGTTTGTTATAATTTTTCCGGCTGTCAGCCTGCTATGTATGATTTTCATATCATGTAAAGACAATGTTAAAAATACTGATCTGGGTTATGCGGCTCTTTCTGAAGGAATATCCGCAGCTGTAAGTTCACATGCGCCGGCGTTCAGCAATTATGACAGGTTACAGTATATTAAGCCTGGTGAAACTTTTGAACTGGCAAATATAAAAGGGCCGGCGATAATAAACCATATTTGGCTTACTTTCAATGAAGCCCGTCCTAACTGGCTTGAGGCGGGGGGGTCTGCCAACCCTGCCGAGATAGTACTGAGGATCTACTGGGATGGCTCACCCGAGCCTGCTGTGGAATCGCCTCTGGGAGATTTTTTTGCAGCAGGATTCGGAATCAGAAATGAGATAATCTCCATGCCGGTCATTGTTGAAGGTGGCGACGGATATAATTGTTACTGGACAATGCCGTTCCATAAATCGGCAAAGATCACGAGATCGGAAGAGCACACGTCTGAACTCCAGTCACGAGATTCCATCT
>CAYQZL010000034.1:8626-32821 GCA_964421975.1 uncultured Rikenellaceae bacterium | reverse complement strand
CGAGATGGAATCTCGTGACTGGAGTTCAGACGTGTGCTCTTCCGATCTATGGGTGGTTTTCGCGGTTGCTGCTGTTACTTATCTTCTTACAATAGAACCAACAGCCAGCCTCTGGGATTGCGGGGAATTCATAGCTTCATCATATAAACTTGAAATAGGACATCCTCCCGGAAGCCAGGTTTTTATGATCCTTGCGAGATTCTTTACCCTTTTTGCAGGAGCTAATGAATCGAACGTTGCTGCAATGGTGAATGCCATGTCAGCACTGGCCAGCGCATTTACAGTTTTATTTTTATTCTGGACCATCACACATCTGGCCAGGAGGATCATAGTCAGAAATGAAAATGAGGTTGTAATTTCGGATATTGTTGCCATTATGGCTGCAGGTGTTGTCGGAAGCCTTGCATTTACCTTTTCTGATTCATTCTGGTTCTCTGCAGTCGAAGGAGAAGTATATGCAACATCATCATTCTTTACTGCAGCTGTTTTCTGGGCAATACTTAAATGGGAAGATATTGCTGATGAAAAATATGCCGACCGCTGGATAATCCTTATCGCATACCTGATGGGTCTTTCAATAGGTGTACATCTTCTTAACCTTCTGGCACTTCCTGCAATCGTTCTGGTCTATTATTTCAAAAAATCCGAATTTACATGGAAAGGACTTGTTATCTCTCTCGGAGTTTCATTCGTGATTCTTGCACTTCTGATGTGGGGAATAATTCCCGGAATGGTAAAAATATCATCAAAGTTTGACCTGTTCTTTGTCAATACCTTAAACCTGCCGGCAAACAGCGGAATGATCTTTCACTCAGTTATTCTTGTTGCCCTTCTTGTTCTGGCGGTCAGCTTTTCACTCAATTCCACTAATACACTGAAAAACAGTATAGTTGCAATTGCAGCTGTATTTTTTACAGGTGTCTGGGTAATTTCCGGTTCATCCTTTCTGAATGTGCTTGTCTTGATTATAATAGCATCTATCCTCTGGTTCATTTCACAAAAGAGCAGGGTCACTCTTAATACCGTTATGACAGCAATTGCAGTGATAATGATCGGATATTCTTCAGCCGCAATAATTGTGATAAGATCTTCGGCAAATCCTCCTCTGAATGAAAATAATCCTTCGAATCCTTTTAACCTCTTATATTATTTCAACAGGGAACAGTACGGACAACGTCCATTGATCAGGGGCCCGTATTATAATGCTCCTGTTCTCGATTACAGGGATGGGAAACCTGTATATGCACTTGAAAATGACAGGTATATTATCACTCACCGTGATCTTGAAAGGGTTTATGATGAAAGATTCTATACCTTGTTCCCAAGAATGTGGAGTGATCAACCCGATCATGGAGAAATATACAGGGAATGGGGCGGCACAAAAGGGATCCCACTTCAGGTGACTGACCAGTCGGGAGAAAAATCAATAGTAAAAAAACCCGGATACGGTGAGAATCTTAAATTCATGTTCTCCTATCAGTTCGGATACATGTATTTCAGATATTTCATGTGGAATTTTTCCGGAAGACAGAATGATACCCAGGGTACGGGTGGAGCCATTAACGGAAACTGGATAACCGGTATAAAATTCCTTGATGAACCAAGGGTCGGGACAAATGATCTGCCTTCATCTCAAAAGAACGATACTTCCAGGAATAAGTATTACCTTTTACCCTTCCTGCTGGGCATTGCAGGATTGTTCTATCATCTTAACCGTGACAATAAAAACTGGTGGATAATAATGCTCCTGTTTATTATGACAGGGATTGCCATTGTATTCTATCTTAATCAATATCCAAATCAGCCAAGGGAACGTGACTATGCCTATGTCGGATCATTTTATTTCTTTACTGTCTGGATCGGTCTGGGTGTTCTTGCTCTTTTTGAGGTCCTTTCCAGACTGACAGGTAAAAAAATTGCAGCACCACTGGCAGGTATAATCTGCCTTGCAGCTGTTCCTGCCATAATGGCTGCGGAGAACTGGGATGATCATGACAGGTCGGGACGTTATCTTGCACGCGATGTGGCCTTTAATTATCTCGAATCATGTGCTCCCAATGCGATTCTTTTCACAAACGGGGATAACGATACTTTCCCTCTCTGGTATGCCCAGGAAGTTGAAGGAAAACGTACCGATATACGAGTATGTAATCTGATGCTTCTTAATACCGACTGGTATATAGATCAGATGAAAATGAAAGCATATGAATCGGAACCGCTCCCTGTTACACTGCCTGTAAAAAAATACTATGATGGCATTAACAACCAGGTATTCATTATAGAAAAAACAAAAGAACCCGTGGATATTTCAACGATAATTGACTGGGTGAACAGTGATAACCTGGGGACAAAGGTTCAGGTTTCCGCGACGGAAATACTGGATATCATTCCGTCAAGGACAATAAGAATACCTGTTGATGCAAAGAAAGTTATCGAATCAGGAACAGTTTTACCTGAAGATTCGGCAAAAATCGTTCCTTATATAGATATTAAACTGAAGGGGAATTCAATAATGAAAAGCCAGCTGATCGTTCTTGATATCCTTGCTCATAACGACTGGAAACGGCCTGTTTATTATGTGACAGGATACCATAATGATGCATTTGGACTTGAGGAATATTTTCAGCTGGAAGGACTTGCTTACAGGCTGGTACCTGTCAGAACTCCAAACTCAGGCTGGCTCGATTATGGCCGGATCAATTCTGATATCCTGTATGAAAATATGATGAATAAATTCGTATGGGGGGGTGCCAATGATGAAAATGTGAACATCGATTATAATCATAAGAGAACACTTACTGTTGTCAGGGCAAGGCTTAATTATGCCAGGCTGGCAGCCCGGCTTGCACAGGAAGGTAAGAAGGACAAAGCTGTTGAGGTCCTTGATCATTGTATGGAAATGCTTCCTCTTTTCAATGTACCCTATGACCCCTATTTCCCTGATATTATCGAAAGTTATTTCCTTGCAGGTAATACTGAAAAGGCGATAAACCTTACCAGGGATTTTTCTAATCACTACTATGAACAGCTTGATTATTATTTGAAACAGACTCCCTATATAGTCAGTTCTGCAATGTATGAGATCCAGATGGCCATACAACAGACATCAAGGATCGCCGATGCATGTGACAGCGCCGGACAAAAAGAACTTGCTGAGGAAATAAATAATAAAGTGACCGCTTATTATTCGACCTATATGAATATGCAGGCTACAGAAGAAATCCGTTAATTAATTTCAGCCGGTATAATAGTCCTGGGGAACTATTTCAAATAGATACTTTTCAAGAAGATTGAAAATATTTTCAGGAAAGATCGGTTTCAGCAGGTATTCATTGCATCCGGCCAGATATGCTTCCTTCTTACTCTGCTCTGAAGCATAACCTGTTACCATTATTACCGGTACATTCCTGTTCGATTTCCTGAAGATCCTGGTACATTCAATACCGTTTACAAGAGGAACAAGGAAATCCATAAATATCAGGTCGATTTTGTCATTTCCAGAAGAAATATAATCAACAAATTCCTTCCCGTTGCGAAATACTCTTATCCTGGCACCGGTATTCCTGAGCAGTGTTTCATAATACCTGACAGACGGAAGATCATCCTCAACAATGACAATTCTCTTCTCTTCGAGATTCAGATTATTGACTTTCAACTGTATTTCAGACTTTGTATTGCAACTGTAAAATTACGAGAAGTATGGCAGGTCACTTCCCGCATACTTCGCTTTTTTAAACAACTTTTCAACATGATTTAAACATGTATCTTTTGCCTTAATCCCGCATCGTTTGTATTAGTGGATTTATTTGGCTAATTTTCGTATTGCTAATCCCTTTTTACAATGATTAAACAAATGCGTTTAATTATGCCATGGATCATAATATTGATCCTTTTAACATCACTCCGGGATCTTCACAGTCAGAGTGGATTCGATAACCCGACACGTGCTCTGTATATTTTTGACCTTTCAAGATATATTGACTATGGAGAAAGCTTCGCTGATTCGGCGTACTTCAGGATAGGTGTGCTTACAGATGATTATGATCTGATCTATGAAATGGGAAATCTTGCCAGAACACGAAAGGCTGTTCAGGACAAACCTGTAATAATTGTTGGTTTTAGAAATATTGAAAGTATAACTCATACCCAGGTACTTTATCTTAACAGAAATGCCGGATATGATCTCAGATCAGTTAAAGAGAAGCTGAAAGGCCATCAGACAATGCTTATAACCGAAGGATATGAATTCAGGGAATCTATGATCAACTTCATTGTTGTAGATGGCAAGCCACGGTATGATATAAACGAGGAAAATGTAAGAAATTCCGGGATGAAGGTTCCTCAGGAAGTTCTGTTTATGGCTATCAAAACAAGGGAAGACTGGGAAAATCTTTTTATGACAGCAAGCAGGGAAATAGTGGCACAAAAGGAAACGATAAGGGAACAGACAGATAAAATTGATGCACAGCGACAGGAAATTGTCAGACAGAAATTTCTTCTCGACAGTCTGGACGAAGAAATAAATACTAAGGAAATAATACTGAACGAAAAGCAAAAGCAGCTGGAGAAGCAATTTGATCAGATTAGCAGGCAACAGGGTGAAATATCAGGGCAGAAAGAGCTTCTGTTACTGCAACAGGAAGAAGTCACTATACAGAGGGATACACTTAATAACCAGAAGGCAAAGATCCGTGATCAGCTGGATAAGATCGATGAACAGCTCGGAATGATCACAGAACAGGAAAACAGGATCAGAATGCAGCTCGAAGCAATAGAGAAGCAAAGGCTTATCCTCTTTACCACATTGCTGGCCCTCATCCTTGTAAGTCTCATGGGTTATTTTGTTCATAAGAATTACAGGATTAAAAAAGAAGCCAACAGGGTGCTTGAAGAAAAGAACAGGACCATTTCCATGCAAAGGGATGAAATAGCCCGTCAGAGAGACCTGGCAGCCGCACAGAGAGATCAGATAGCTTACCAGAAGAAACATATAACCGACAGTATCGAGTATGCAAGGAGGATACAGACTGCCCTGATGCCCTCTCTTGAACTGTTCAGCGACAGACTCGAACATTTCGTACTGTATAAACCACTGGCAATAGTCAGCGGCGATTTTTACTGGGTCAGTTCCCGTGAAGATAAAGAGATAATAATAGTTGCTGACTGTACCGGACATGGAGTTCCCGGTGCATTCATGAGTATGCTCGGTGTTACTTTGCTCAATGAGATAGTAAATGGTAAAAATATTCTGATGCCTGATCAGATAATAGAAAATCTCAGACAGGGTGTTATAAGATCATTGAATCAGGATGAAAATATTGAATCTGTAAAGGATGGAATGGATATTGCAGTTTGTACCGTGGATCTGAAGAACGGATTACTCTGGTATGCCGGTGCCAACAATCCTCTTTATCTCATAAGGGGAAATGAGCTGAGACATTATCGCCCCGATAAAATGCCTGCATCAATATATTACAAAATGCAACCGTTTACACTGCACAGGATTGATCTTCAGAAAGGCGATGCATTCTATATCTTTTCCGATGGTTATGCTGACCAGATGGGCGGATTGCAGCAAAAAAAATTCATGTCGGTACGGCTAAAGGAAACCCTTATGTCAATTACCGGCCTCCCGATGCTCCGCCAGGGAGAAAGACTGAATCAGATATTTGAGGAATGGAAGGGAAATAATCCTCAGATTGACGATGTTACTTTTGCAGGTATCAGATATTAACGGCACACATACTCTGTTCTGACATTCCCTACAAGTTTTGGTGAAGTCGCTTCAATCGCAATTAATGCAGCTCCGCAATATTCCGTCTCATTCATGTCGATAGTTACTTCTCCTGTCTGCAGATCGGTCGAAACGAGCTTGCATTTTTTACACTGAATGAGATCTTCACATGAAGTGATGCCCCACGCTAATAAAAAGAATAATAAGGCATACAGAATTTTCTTTTTCATCCGGCTGTTATTTGAATCCAAAAATATTAAACTTCATCCAATAGAACGAAGAAGGACCAAAAAGGTTGCATATGCATTGTTTTATTAAAAAGGATGCATCAAATTGTTAAATTGCCAGTCATTTAATCAGGAATTAAAAAACATATAAACAGGATAAAATTTTACACCATGGAAGCTACAAAAATGAATAAACATGTTGTTGTTGTCGGAGCAATACATATCGGTTTCGGTTTTATTGGTCTCATCGGGGCCGTAGCCGTGCTTTTTGCTCTGAATTTTGCAAAGGGATTTGTGACTGGTGAGGAAATACCGCAAATGGTTCTGGGATTTCTCTCCATCAGCCTTCCCCTGCTGATAGGTTTTATGTCCACTCTCGGACTTGTTGGAGGAATAGGATTACTTTCCTATCAGCCATGGGCACGATACCTGATAATTGTCGTTGCTGCCCTGGGCTGTCTGAACATACCCATCGGAACCCTCAAAGGGGTATATTCCCTGTGGGTTCTCCTTCAGGATGATACAATCCGGCTTTTTAAAAGGGAATAAGATTTTTCCCCGGATAAATGAAAGAGGCGTTGCATACAACGCCTCTTCTGTTTTTAACAGATATATTTTCTAAATTAGCAACCAAATGAAATGTAAATGGCTGATGACAATAAAATAATCTTTACAATGTACAGGGTAAGCAAGACTTACCCTCCGCATCGTCAGGTGCTTAAAGATATATCTCTTTCCTTTTTCCTTGGAGCAAAGATCGGTATTATAGGGCTTAACGGATCCGGGAAATCAACTCTTATGAAAATAATTGCCGGAA
Organism: uncultured Rikenellaceae bacterium; assembly: GCA_964421975.1. GTDB lineage: Bacteria > Bacteroidota > Bacteroidia > Bacteroidales > VadinHA17 > LD21. The sequence goes on along the minus strand of CAYQZL010000034.1, from coordinate 26,043 downwards.
TTGAAAAAGAATATCAGGGACAGGTGACTTTTCTTCCGGGTTATACGGTAGGACATCTGCCTCAGGATCCTTTGATTGATGAAACCGGGACTGTCAGGGAGATCGTCGCTGAAGGTGTAAAAGAGGTAATGGATCTGATTCGGGAATTCGAGGAAATAAATAACAGCTTTGGTGATCCCCTGGTCTTTGAGAATCCTGATAAGATGCAACAGCTGATGGACCGGCAGGCGGAATTACAGGAGAAGATAGAATATCACGACGGCTGGAATATTGAACACAGGATCGAAAGAGCAATGGACGCCCTCAGATGTCCCGATAGCGATGCAGTTGTGAATGTGCTTTCCGGAGGTGAACGGAGAAGGGTTGCTTTATGCCGCCTTCTGCTCAGCCAGCCCGATATACTTCTTCTGGATGAACCTACAAACCATCTGGATGCAGAATCCGTTCAATGGCTCGAAACTACGCTTAAACAATATAAAGGGACAGTGATCTGCATAACACATGACAGATACTTCCTGGATAATGTTGCCGGCTGGATACTTGAACTCGACAGGGGAGAAGGAATACCATGGAAAGGTAATTACTCTTCCTGGCTTGAACAAAAGGCTAAACGCCTTGAGATAGAGGAAAAAGGAAACATACGCAGAAGGAAAATACTGGAGAGAGAACTTGAATGGGTGAGAATGTCTCCCAAAGCACGACATGCAAAATCCAAAGCCAGACTTGGTGCTTATGAGAACCTCCTGAACCAGGATGTGAAACAAAAGGAGGAAAAACTCGAAATATTCATTCCTAACGGACCCCGACTCGGTGATAAGGTCATAAAGGCATCTCAAGTCGCAAAATCATTCGGAGATAAACTGTTATTTGAAGATCTGGATTTTAACCTTCCTCCTAACGGAATTATCGGTGTGATCGGTCCGAATGGTGCAGGGAAAACAACCCTCTTCAGAATGATAATGGGACAGGAAAATCCTACAAAGGGTACTTTTGTACTGGGAGAAACAGTGACTCTCGGATATGTTGATCAGGCTCATGCTGAAATTGATCCTTTAAAAACGGTATATGAAGTCATTTCAGGAGGTCAGCCGGAAGTGATGGTCGGGAACAGAATGATCAATGCAAGAGCTTATGTTGCAAGATTCAATTTCGCCGGAGCTGACCAGGAAAAAAAATGCGGCGTGCTTTCCGGTGGAGAAAGAAACAGATTGCATCTTGCACTGACACTTAAGTCCGGAGCCAATGTATTGCTCCTCGACGAACCTACAAATGATATTGACGTTAATACTTTACGTGCCCTCGAAGAAGGACTTGAGAATTTTGCGGGTTGTGCTGTAATAATATCCCACGACAGATGGTTCCTTGACAGGGTGGCAACTCATATGCTTGCTTTTGAAGGTAATTCAAAAGTTGTCTGGTTCGAGGGAACATATTCGGAATATGAAGAAAATTATAAGAAGAGAGTTGCAGATACTACGCCGGTGAGGATCAAGTATAAGAAGCTGGTGTAGGGGCGCAACGGCACAGAGGCACAATGGTGCAACGGTACAACGGCGCAACGGCTCAGGGCTAAGAATGAAGGGCAGAAACAATAACCTGAGGGAGTGATGGCGAAAAAAGTTTCCTCCCGCTTTGGCGGGAGGTGGCCAGACCGCAAAATCATCTGACGTGCAGAAATGTCAATGTTCTGGCCGGGGTGGTGTTTATTAAATGAATTTGTAAATTGAACTCTTCATAAATCAACAAATTAAGATGAGATTACCCTTTTCAAAATCAGTATTTACACTGGCAATTTTCCTATTGCAAATCCACTATTCATCAGCCCAGATCGGAACAAGATTTCCATCGGAGAAGAAAGAGATCACAGACCCCGTAACCGGAGCAAAACTCACCTTTCTTACCAGTACACCTGCGGGCGATTCTAAGATCTACCAAACACATAACCAGTGGACAGCCGATGGCAACTGGGTGATATTCAGATCCAACCGGGTGAAAGGTGAGGCAATGGCTGTCAATGAAAAGACAGGAGTGATCGTTCAGGTAAGTGAGGGAGGATATATGGGAATGCTGAATGTGGCACGGAAATCCATGAAACTTTATTTTATGAGAGCAGCCCGGCGTCAGCCGGGAGCAAGAGGATTCGGAGGACCAGTTCAGGTAGTGGAAGTGGACCTGGCAAAACTTTTTGGCGACAGCGAATCCGGTAAACTGAAAGAGGCATCAGTCTATCAACGCGTTTGCGGTACCACTCCCGCAGAAATGGGTGCCGGAGGTGATATGGCACTTGACGGGGATGAGGAATGGGTATATTTCAGGGTTGGAAGGGATGAAGCTGCAAAACATCTGCCTGAAGGTACTAAAATAGAACAGAACTTCGGCCCCAGAAAAATGGGTGCCGGGCCTTCCGGAATAGGAAAAATGAATTTAAAAACCGGCGAATGCGGATATGTTGTTTCTGTTCCTTTCCAGGTTGGTCATATCCAGACCAATCCATGGATGCCGGGAGAAATTGTTTTCTGCTGGGAAACCGGAGGGAAAGCTCCCCAGCGCACCTGGACTGTAAAGTCCGACGGAACAGGCCTGAGGCCACTTTATCCGGAAGCGGAATATGAATGGATCACTCATGAGGCAATAATCACTAAAGATGAGGTTGCAATCGCCATAATGGGCCACAGAAAGGTTGGAATACCTGAACAGGAGACAAATCCTGCAAATCCCGGACAGGAGGTTGACTGGGGTCCCTCAGGTACAAGAGAGAAACCTACAGGGCTTGGGATCGTGAATTTCCGGACGCGTGAGATGCTCATTGCCGGACAGACAAAGTCCGGTAGCGGATTGTGGCATGTGCACGGCTCTCCTGATGGCCGCTTTGCGGTCGGTGATGATTTCTCAAGGGGAATTTACCTTATCGACCGCCGGAACAGCGAGATGATATTATTATCGACAGGTCATAAAATGACAGCGGCCGATCATCCTCACCCCACTTTCAGTGACGACGGAACCAAAATAGAGATTCAGTCAGCAATGCTCTCAGAAGACAACAGGTCAATGAATATATGTATAATTCATGTGCCTGAAGCCTGGCTTAAACGTTAGCTTAATTTCAAAGCCGGTCTTCCAGGGATTTTCTGATCACAGGCGGAGTTGTAAGTCCTCTGTCCCCTTCGGTAAGCCAGTTCCGTTCTTCAAAACGGCGGACAATTTTATCGATTGTTACCCGCGGTACACCATAATCACTTAATCGTGTTTTTACACCAAGTGATTCAAAGAAATCGACAGTTTTCTGAATTGCAGCATCAACTCTTTCATCATCAGTCCCTTCGGTTATATTCCATACCCGTGCCGCATACTGAAGGAGTTTATCTTTTTTCTCTTCTTTCAATACTTTCCATAATCCGGGCAGGACAATCGCCAGTGTTCTTGCATGATCTATACCATGAAAGGCAGTAAGCTCATGACCAATGCTGTGAACCGACCAGTCACCCGGCACACCGCAGGAAATCAATCCGTTAAGCGCCATTGTGGCACTCCACATGAGATTTGACATGGCTTCGTAATCAGCCGGATTGGCATAAGCCCTGGGTCCTTCTTCGATAAGTACTGCCAGTATTGCTTCAGCAAAACGATCCTGGATCTGTGCATTTACCGGATATGTAAGATATTGTTCAATAACATGTACAAATGCATCGACAATACCGTTGGCAACCTGGTTCTGCGGAAGAAAGCCGGCAGCTTCAGGCAGAAGCACTGAAAAACGGGGCAGGGAATATTGTGATGAAAATGCAAGTTTTTCTGATGTCGATTTACGGCTTATTACAGCATTCCTGTTCATCTCAGTACCGGTTGCGGGAAGAGTAAGGATAACTCCGATCGGTAATGAGGCGGTAACCGGGACTTCTTTTTCAAGGATATCCCAGGGATCTCCGGAAGAATAAAGGGCTGCAGCTCCGATGAATTTGGTGGCATCAATAACTGATCCACCTCCTGCTGCCAGAAGAAAATTAATATTATTTGCTTTTATTATTTCAACTGCCTTCATGCATGTCTCATAGGATGGATTGGGTTCAATCCCCCCAAATTCAGTAATATCATAGCCTTTTAGGGCTTCTTTTACCTGATTGTAAACATTGTTCCTGAAAATGCTTCCTCCTCCGTATAACAGCATTATTTTACTGTCAGAAGGGATTTGAGAGGCGATCTTTTCAATCTGGTTTTTTCCGAAAAAGATCCTTACGGGATTATAAAATTCGAAATCTGTCATTTTTTACTTGTTTTTATATAGTCTGTTTAATTTATAAATAATGTTAATTTACTGTATTCCTTTGTGTTCCTTTGTGATAACCTTTGTGCCACTTAGTGGTAAAAAAAATTAATCCTGCCTGACAGCAGACAGGCGCAAAATCGTTCAAAGGATTACACAAAGGTTCTGCATAATAAAAGGTTATTGCTAATTTTCTTAAATAACCATTTTTTATCCGAAAGGTTCATTAATATCCCAGAGTGAAATCCTTTTCAGTTGCAGGTATCCCTTCAATCATCCATTGAGGCATTGGTTCTCCTTTAAGATAATGGGCAAAGAACTGTGACATTCGTTTCTGGAAATCCACTTTATTCGGATGTTTCAGAGGCCAGTGAGGCTCTCCATTGTAATTAAGCAGCCATGACGGCTTCCCAAGTCTGCGCATTGCAATGAAAAATTCAATACCCTGCCACCAGGGCACATGTCCGTCCTTATCATTTGACATTATCAATATCGGCGTGTTTATTTTATCAATGGCGAACAATGGTGAATTTTCCCAGTAAAGATGTGGAGCTTCCCATATTGTTGCTCCGATACGGCTCTGCTGATGCTCATACTGAAAGGCTCTATTAAGACCGGTTTCCCATCTTATGCCCCCATAGGCACTGTACATATTCACTACCGGGGCGCCCGATTCTATAGCAGCAAACAGGTCTGTCCGGGTTGCTAGATATGCAACCTGGTAACCACCCCATGAATGACCCTGAGCGCCAATGCGCTTCTCATCAACAAATCCTTTTTCTATCAGCGACATTATCCCGGGAATGACACAGTTGAAAGCGCTCTGACCCGGATATCCGTCCTTATAATATATATCCGGATTGAAGATAAGATATCCGTTACTTGTGTAATAATGATAATCAATCGTCGATCGTCCGGGTTCAGGAATATGATGGCTATAAAGCCCTGAAGAGCTTTTCTCATAAAAATTGACTATCATGGGATATTTATTTGACGGATCAAATCCTTCCGGTTTATACAATAATCCTTCAATTTTTTTCCCGTCGAGAGATGTCCAGCTGACAAGCTCGGCAGTGCCCCTGAAATAGTCCTTTTGCTGAGGATTGGCAGTGGTGATCTGCTTCCTGTCCTTAAATGAAAGATCTGTAATATGATAATCGGGGAACATATCAAATGTTTCCATAGTATAGATCACAGATGATGAATTCCTTGCTTTTACCGGTCTTCCAAGATGGAAATTACCCCCCATGAGTTCAGAAGGAGGGTTCTTTTTCCTGAGATCCAATGACCATATTGAACTTCCTTTTGTTTTCTCATTGAAAGCCATAAGAAATTGTAAAACAGATGGATCAATATAGTCATTTTCAGTATCAAAGTCTATGAGGCCGTATGTAATGAATGTCTGCCGTCCGTTCATTGTAATGTTTACGGGAGGTTTTTCTGCTTTGGGATCGAGAGACCACAGATCATACCTGTCGGAAATAATGAAGGCTTTATCATCCTTTAGCCAGCCGGCCGGAGGGTATGATGATGCAGCGTCGGGAACATCATTAAGTTCATCATGGCAGGGCAGGGTTTCTGGTGTGGTGAGCCTGTATTCTTTCCCGGAGGCAATATCATATGTATACCATGAACTGTCGGTGCTGTGATACCAGTAAAGGTACTTTCCGGCAGGAGAAGAACGGATCCTTGCCCGGTAGTTTTCCTTTATTTTCTGTGGCGTTCCTGTAAGAAGATCGATAAGCCAGACATCATTTGATCCGGGGCTGCCTTCCCACATCGATTCAAGCTGATAAGGCAAATCCGACCAGGCAAGAACCTTTGGAGAATCTCCTTTATCAACTAACTGAACTTCGGGAATCTCCTTTGTTGCAAGCTGAACGATCTTTTTCCTGTCACCGTGGAATACTGCCATATAGGATTTATTAAGATCACGGGACTTACCGGCTAACTGAACGGTATGCAGTTTGCCTTCGTCATAATGCCACACATCAACATTCGGACGATCTTCTTCGAGAACAGTTGTGTCTTTGATCTTATATTCAGGAGATGTGCCGAAAAAGAGCCTGTCACTTTTTTCACCAAAAACAAGTTGTGCATTTTCGTTGATTATCCAGTTTGCAGGTATTCCCGGTGTACCCCTGTTTGCTGCCAGCAGTGCTTTTTCTGACCCATCCCACCAGAATAACGAAAATGAATTTCCTGTCTTTTCCTTTATATCGGATGAAACCAGGAATGCCGCCCTTTTACCATCTTTCGAGATAGTTAATTGCCTGAATTTTCCTTTATCACTGAATATATATGATCGTTTGTTCTTTTCAATATTGATCACGATCACTCCGGGCTCAAGGCTCTTTTCATCACCGGTTGTAGAACAAATGATCACCGGAGCTTCTTCTGCGAGGACATAGCCTGTAACAAATTTTACCGTGTCCGATGATCTGTCAGTCAGATTTCTTATTACAAGATGATAACCGTTATCATCCGATTCGGTTTTGGGTTTTGTTTTTTTAACAGTGCTTGTATCGGCATCCTGTTTGCCATTCGGTTTGACTGCTCCCTTTAAGGGTTCACACTGATACGTCAGCCATCCCGTCCATTTCACCGGTACTTTATAAGTTTTAATCCGCTTGATTGTGTCTGTAGTATTGTTGGCTACATCAAATATACCAAGCCCGTTAACAGGCATATCTTCCTTTTTTGTCTTCTTAAGCTTTAGTTCAGTCAGAGTTGATTTCGGGGTTGCGATTGTAAAGATCATAAACCTGGAATCAGATGTAAGCTTAACTCCTGATGAATTAGGGAATACAGCCTTTTCAGATCCATTATTGTCGTATAGTCTTATAACCGGATCTCCATACCATGGTTCAAAAACAAATCCGCAAAGAGATCCATTATCGGAAATAGCGCTTTCGGTTATCCTGTTCCATGATGAAAGATCATCAATTGTAAGTGCTCTTTTAGTCTGGGATGATACTGACAGGCTAAGAACCAGAAAAATAATCAATAAAACAGAGTTTCTCATATCAGGGATGGTAATAATTTGACAATAAATTAATTATAATTGAACTTTGCTATGTAATTTTTTATGTGCTGACTTTGTGGTCCTTAGTGTGCTGGTGCCCTGGTGGCATTTTATTCAGCCATAGAGGCACATAGTTTTCGAAATTATATTGTAACATACCGTATATCAAAATGGTAGTATATCAGTATTCTTTTCAGGGGTCAGAAAAATTTTCTTATCAGATAGAGGATCAGTGATAAAATAAGACTTACCAGGATCATAGTTGTAACGGGAAAATAAAATCTCACATTTTCTTTTTCAATTCTGATATCTCCGGGTAAATGACCCAGCCAGGTCAGTTTATTTCCTGCGAAATAAATAATCAGCCCGGCGATGACAAGAATTATGCCTGCAATTATTAAGATTTTACCCGTTTGCTGCATTTATAATGTGGTTTATGAAAGCTGTGAATTTACAAAAAAATGTGTTGCTTTGCCAGCCGCAACGCTGCAACGCTGCAACGCTGCAACGCCGCAACACCATAACACCGTAATGCCGCAACACCATAACACCGTAGCACCGTAACACCGCAACGCCGTAACACCGTAACACCATAACGCCGTTGCGCCTTTGTGCCTTTGTGCCTCTGCGCCCGTTGATTTTATTATTACATTTACCGCCTCTTAATCACATGGAAACACGTATAATTATCTCCCAGATATTCATGCTGGCCGTAGTGGTGCTGATCGGAGCAATAACTGCCCGCTTTAAAGTAATTACTCCGGAAATTAAAGATATGTTGTCGAAACTCATATTCAACATATCTCTTCCGCTTATGCTTTTTACCAATTTCCTCAAGATCGATGCAACACCCAGGCTCATTGCAAACAGTCTGACAGTACTGGGGATATCGGGATTTGTGATATTGTTACTGTTTATTATCGGCCTGATAAGCTCAAGGATTTTTAAGTTTTCCGCCAGTGAGGGGGCAGTATTCAAAGCTCATTCAATGTTCGGTAATACTATCTTTCTGGGATTTCCTCTCATTTTGGCGCTATACGGACCCGAAGGATTGCTTTATGCAACAATGTTCCAGCTGGTTTCCAATATAATTATGTGGACTGCGGGTGTTGTTGTACTCTCCCACGGAAACGGGGTATCATGGAAAAAAAGTATTATGAAGGTCCTGAACCCAAATACAATTGCCACATTGGCAGGGCTGGTTTTCTTTATGTTATATCTGAGACTGCCGGATATAATTGTCAGGCCTCTTTCGGAACTTGGCGCTGCAAATACTTGGCTGTCAATGTTGTATATTGGAGCCATGCTGGTCTTTGCAAATGTCGGCGACCTTCTCAGAACAAAAAGCATATACATTATTAGTTTTAACAGACTTATTCTGGCACCTTCAATTCTTATTTCATTTTTTTATATTTTTAGCGCAGTTGCCGGTCTGACTCCCGACAAGCTGGTTTCATCGGTAATAATCCTTGAAGCCTCAATGCCATGTATGGCAACTGTCGTAATTATGGCAAAAGAGTTCGGAGCAGACGACCATCTTGCAGTGGGAAATGTCTTTGTTTCTACAATTTTAAGCATTCTTACTTTGCCGGTACTGGTGATGGCAATAACAAGATTTTTGTAGTTGTATTATTAATTTATTGCACTGATGTACAAATATTTTCTCATTTGCTTCCTGGCAGTATCTCCTGGCATTGTTTCCGGTAACAGTTCTGATTCACTTGTTGTTCAGGACACTCTGCTTTCAAAAACACTTTCTGAAGTGGTAATCACGGCGAACAGGTTCGGATCATTAGGGATAAATACTCCTGAAGCTATAAAAGTTGCAGATGAACTTACAATAAAGGAAAATCAACTGCGGACAGCTCCTGAAGCTCTGAGTGTTACACCGGGTGTATTTGTACAGAAAACGAATCATGGAGGAGGTTCTCCTTTTGTAAGAGGGGTAACAGGTAATCAGACACTTCTTCTTATTGACGGGATACGACTCAGTAATTCAACCACCCGTTATGGCCCTAACCAGTATTTCAATACCATTGATGTTTTCAGCATAGAAAAAATAGAAGTTCTCAGGGGCAGCGGATCAGTTCAGTACGGATCAGATGCAATTGGTGGTACCATTCAGGCCTTCAGCCAACAGCTCAGAACAACAAATGAATCCCTGTGGAGGTCATCACTTCTTACAAGATTTGGCACTCACGGTATGGAACAGAGCATCAGGGGAGGAGTAAACTATAGCAACAGCAGGATCGCATTAAGGTCAGGTATTACCTGGCGGAACTTCGGTGATATCATAGGAGGAGATACAACCGGAAAACAATCGCCTACAGGATACAGGGAATTTGATTATGATCTCAAAGGGAAAATCATCCTCACAGAAAAAACAAGTGCAACAGTACTTTATCAGGATGTAAGTCAGAAGAATGTCCCGGTATATCACAAAGTGGCTCTTGAGGATTATGCAATTAATAAGATGGATCCCCAGAAAAGAAAGCTTGCTTATTTGAGGATTGATCATGATATGGACCTTGGTATATTCAAATCAATATCGGCAACAGCATCATATCAGAACACCAGGGAAGGCAGGGAAATGCAAAAGAATGGTTCGTCAACAATGCGTTTTGAGAATGATAAGGTACGGACATTCGGATTTTCTGCGGAGTCTGTCCTCGAAACACCTGAAATATGGTCAGGAATAATTGGTATTGAGGTTTATAATGATCTTGTTAACAGCACCAGAACAGATATTAATGGCGGTACTGAAGTGGAAAAGAGGGGATTATATCCCGACGGATCTTCAATGACCAGTATTGCAGGATTCACGGTTAATTCATTTGATCTTGGAGACTGGATAATTACTGCCGGTGCCAGGTTCAATACCTATTTGATAAAAGTGGATGATGAAGCTCTTGGACTTACAAAACTGACTCCTTCGGCACTAGTTGGTAATCTTGCTCTTCTCAGAAAGCTCAGTGGTACATCAAATCTCTTCGCATCGCTTAATACCGGTTTCAGGGCACCTAATATCGATGACCTCGGAACACTCGGGATAGTAGATTTCAGGTATGAGACCCCGAATCTCGGCCTTAAACCGGAAAAATCTGTCCAGTACCAGATCGGATACAAATACCTTGACAGGAAGGTGAGAGGTGAGATTTATATTTACCGTAATCAGTTATACAATCTTATAACAAGAAGCAGGCTTGGAGAACAGGTCATAGAGGGATATCCGGTATATCAGAAAGAAAACAGCGACAAATCATATATACAGGGTATTGAGACAGCCTGGGATTATGATTTCAGTCAGTCATGGAGTTTTCATGGCGATATAACATATACCTATGGCCAGAATGTAACGAAGAATGAACCTGCAAGAAGGATACCTCCGTTATTCGGAAGGATAGCGGCAGAATATAGTGTCGGGAACTGGCTTATGAATGTTGAATGGCTTGGAGCAGCAAAGCAGAACCGTCTGGCGCAGGGAGATAAAGATGATAACCGCATTCCCGAGGGAGGTACCCCCGGGTGGAATGTTTTCAATATCAACGGCAATTACAACTGGAAGTTCATTACAGTTGATCTTAGCTTAAGGAACATTCTGAATACTGATTACCGTTACCATGGTTCAGGTGTTAACGGGTATGGAAGATCGCTCTTCCTGACGGTGGGGATAGAGATCTGATTAAATCCGATATTTTAACATCTATGCATCTTAATATGCCTTTAACACCTTTTCTAAATTGTAATTCATTCGTCCTGTGAACTCACAACTCATATTAATCTCTCACACAACGGACAGATATCCCCATCCTCTTATAGCCGTAGCTGGAACTGTTTAGAGCGCTGCTATTGGTAAAAATACCGTGGTCCCATGCGTAGGTTGCATCGCTCTCCGTTGTGCTCCACCAGGCGGCGCTGTTGCCAATGTTGAGGAAATTCCCATTGACAAGACGCATGCCACCCGGAAGGGCTGTAAAGCCTGTTTCGTTGGTTGCTCCGACGATGGGACTGACCCAATGCGTAGGACCAGTTTCTTTTAGCTTGCCTCCGGCAACACCAGCACCGCCAAGATAATCAGCTAATACTGTCCATTCAGCATTGCTGGGCAAATGCCAGCCTGTCGGGCATACTCCTTTTACTCCGCTTGGGTTCGCTGTACTGCTTGCAGAGCCTGCCATGGCCGCCGGCCAGTTGTATAATACACCATAGGTAGCGTAATTGGCTGTAGCTTTAGCAGTGGCTACAACTGTGCCATCGTAACCATAAACATAGTAATAAGGTGTTGTCTTTGACTCTGTACCGGGACCTACTACGGCAGGTAAATACTTTAGGTTTTCTGCCATCCAGGTTTGAGTACCTATTTTGACTACTGGATAATTATTTGCATCACCATCAGTACAGGCAATAAATGTAAAAACAAGTGTTTTGTCTGCCACGGGTATATCTGTTATTATAGTGCTGTAATTTCCCGATATACCGGTAAACTTAAGCACGTTTCCGTTTGTATATGGCATATCAATTGTACCTTCGGCTCCTTTGTTTTCAGATTTTTTCCTTACAACTGACGATATTCCGTCACCTTCCTTCTCAATACTGATTGTTCCGCCTTGTTTTGCCACGCTCAGCAATTGCTTAGATAAATGATAATTACTCCCTTTCACGCTGATCAGGTATAAGCCATATTTAAATCCGGACAAGGTGAATTCTACTCCGGTTTTTTCCAGATACCTCTGTTTCTGGAACAATTGCCTTCCGGTCAGATCAAATACAGTAATAACGGCCTCTCCCGCAACAGGAACATTAATCTCCATTAATGAATTCTCATTCATTGGATTAGGATAGATTTTTATTCCTGATGAATTTTTGTTCTCAACGGAATAAATATCTGTTGCCTGGGTTAGATGCAAAATGTCATTTCCGTTTAAAGTGACAGTAGCTCCTGAGTTTAAGTTCTCAACTCTGACACTGTTTACAGTTGTCGATTCACCCGTTCCTTCAAAGGAAATACGGTAATTCTGGGCATTAACTGTCAAAGTAATACAAAAAAGGATAGCAACCGATATCTTTTTCATTGTGCTTCATTTTATAGCAATTTAAGATTTATTTTTCATATGACATGAGTTATAGATGTGTTTATCCTCCTGTATTATTTATCAAACCATTATTTTTTCCAGGTGTTTGAAATGAACGAAACAAGAGATTATTTGTCGCTTTTAATGAACCCTTAGCAGATTTCGTTAGCGAAGAATCAATGCATATCTGAACTTCAATATTGAAACGGGTAAGCTTTCAATTTCTGCAAATCGGTCTTCAGATTGGAATTTCAGGTAGAAATGCCCCCTTTCCTGGCTATGGAGATAGATATCTGATTAAATCCAGTATCTGAATATCTAAGTTTTTTAACGGCTCTGATCTAAATTACAAAGCAGTAATACTATAAGATCCTTCGCTGACGCTCAGGATGACAGGTTTATAGGAGAGACAGGGGAGGGAAGCCGGGGCGTTTTGAATAAAACTTAGTTTGTAAAGAATAGTAACGGCAAAACGCCCCGGCTTCCCTCTCCCCCCTTGACAAATATTGAATTGTCATTTCGAATGAAGCCAAAACTGAGCTTGCGAAGATTTGGCGTAATGAGAAATCTTTCTGATTTCAGAAATTGTCCAATGAAAAGATATCCTATAAAAGTTCCTTTCATTAAAGGTTACTGATGAAATTATGATCTGGAATTTAGCTCAGAGCCATTTAATACGTATTATAATACGTATTATAATACGTTTTTAAATACGTAGTTACTATCATTAGTATTTGTTTATTTGATCGGCGTATATAACTTTATAACAGGTAATAATATAAGGAAAATTACTTAAAACGGACTATCCCTTATTTCATCTAAAGGAATCTCATTCTCGGCAACTTTGGTCCTTTGATCAGAAGATATGTATTTATTAATTTCTTTAATTTCATTTATTCTTTTATGGTCAAGGTAATGCGTAGCATAAGCTTTTTCAATGTTATAATTTTGTGGTTTACTGAAGATAAGTTTTCGTTTTGGTCCTTTCCCATATTTATTATAGATCGTCAGTGATTCCTTAAGGCCAAGTTTCCTTGCGGTTTGTCTGATTATCCTGTTTATGCTGGACAATTTTCCCAGGTTTACCATTATTACTTTTTCCAGATATGCTACTTTACCGAATCTCCAGGCTTCATAATCTTTTTTGGATAAATATCCGAGTTCAATTAATATATCAACAGGGCATATATATCCTTTTTCCCTGATCAGCTGCAAGGAAATACTACTTATTTTTTTCTCCAGCTCTTTATTATTCATTGTCATATTTTATGTTCAGGGCATCGAGCTGGTCTTTGACCCACTGAATAAATCTTTGATTCTTAAAATCAAACCATTTTTGCCGGTAAGGACCTGAATTATCAATGACCCATTTAAAATTTCCTCCCATAATTCCTCATCAGCATATGGTGAGTTGTCAAAGTCAATTATGGTTTTTAACACACCTGTATCTTTGTTCAGGTAACATTTCATTCCGCAGTCAAGATAATCAGCTATTTCCCTGACCTGTTCTTTTGAGATTATAATCATATGTCGGAAATTTTTGCAGACCTGAATTTAAGAAAAGGTTTCCAAAATTGGCTCAAATTTGAAACTTATCATAATAAAACATAGTTGAACAGATCAGTTCAATTTTAATAACAGTAATATTATTTCGCCGATATGATTTTACATTAATTACGGCAGGGAAAGTCAGGGATCAGGGATATACTTCTCCCCGCAAGACCGGGAACACTCTTCAGAGCTGCCTTGAACACTGCCCTTCACTCCTTCCCTTAGTCTTCATACTCAGTCGGGGTACCCGGTTATTCAACCCCTTCAGGGTTGCTCTGACGATACTGTTCCCTGCCATGGGTTGCGCCTCCTTCGTCGGCTTACCCATGGTTATTCATATTCAAGGCCTCCGGCCTTTTCCTGAACGATTACATTGACTTTTAATCCTAAACCGGAAACAAAAAAACCGGAATTAAATATACATGTCGCCGCTACGCGGCTCAGGGATCATGGGATACGTCGTTTCTACAAACAGATCGCCGCTACGCGGCTTAAGAATCATATGAAGTGTCATTTCTACATACATATCGCCTCCACGCAGCTGGGAAGTGCCTTAAGATATGGATTTGAGCACCGTAGGTGCGGACTGTTTATAGAAACATTCATCCCCCCTGATTATTCAGTGCCGTAGGCACGATATGATAAAAGTAATCTAATTATAATATTTGATCGGAGCATTTTACAAACATAAATATTGTTCTGAACAATTATTTAATTGATCCTCATGATTATAAATATAAACGACAGGCAAACCACCCTCCTCTTGATAGTATCATTATATTATTTTAGAACGGCTATTGACATTAATAATAATAGGGCGTAAATTTGGTAAACTGATAATATTCCCGATTCTAAAACACTTAAAACAAGGAGGAAGAAATGCCGAAATTCGACTTTAAAAAACTGGATGCAAACCTTGAAGTTCAGGGTTTCAATGATCCTCAGACAAGAGAAAAGATAATAAATACAATTAAAACAGTGCCGGAAAAGACATACGACAAGGCTGTAATCTTTCTTGGGGCTGCAACTCTGATTGTAGCTGTTGGAGGTATATTACTGGCTGCGATTGGTAAAACAGTCCCTGATGCACTCTGGACAGCTTTAGGCGCCGGAATAGGAGGTCTGGCAGGGATCTTTACAGGTAAGGATTAACCTGTCCTTAATCCTATAAATCATTCTTTTAAGGAGATATTTTTTTGTCTGGTTGTCCCCTAATTAATACCAGGCAAGGGAAATCACTATATTTAATCTATCAAAGACTATATCTTAAATGTTATGAAAAACAAATCAAACTATACTGTTTTTTTACCTGTTTTATTTCTTTTATTTCTGACTATAACATCATGTTCTGATACTTTAAACTGGCCTCAGTTAAGGGGCCCGGAAAGCAATATGCTGCCTGCCGGTAAAAATCTTCCGGAGGAATGGGGGACTGATAAAAATATTAAATGGATGACAGAACTGGATGGTACAGGTTATTCGTCTCCCATTATTTGGGGAGACAAGATCTTTGTCACTTCTGCATTTCCGGAAAAGGTTAATCCTGTTCCTGAAAGAGGCCCGATGCAGGGACCTCCGCCACAAGGTGGACCGGCACCTCAGCCAGGTCAAATGCCTCAGCCGGGCCAGATGCCCCAACCAGGGCAGGGGCCTCAACCGAACCAGATGCCTCAACCAGGTCAGCAACCCCGACCGGGACAAATACCACCACCCGGACAGGCGCCACAATCAATGCAACAACCCCCGAGACCTGAAGTAATTGATACAAGCTTCAAACAGGAAATTTACAGGTGGGAGGTCATTTGTTTTGACCTGAACTCAGGAAAAGAAATATGGAAGAAAGTGGCATATCAGGGAAGCCCGAAGACAGGTAAGAATCCCGGGAGTACCTATGCCTGCGAAACACCGGTAACTGACGGGAAAAGGGTCTATGTATATTTTGGCACTCATGGTCTCTATTGCTATGATTTGGACGGGATGCTATTATGGGAAAAGGACCTGGGAGTGTATTATACACAAAGGGGATGGGGAACCGGATCATCACCGGTTTTATACAAGGATGTTCTATATATCCAGCGTGACAATGAAGAGAACTCTTTCCTGATAGCTCTCAATGCGAAAACAGGTGAAGAGATATGGAGAGTACCACGTGATGAAAAAACGACGTACAGTACTCCGTATTTATGGAAGAACAGAATCAGGACAGAAATTGTAACATGCGGCAAAACAGCACGTTCATACGATCCTGAAACAGGTAAGCTGTTATGGGAATTTCAGGCAGGAGGAGAACAGGTTATCCCCAGTCCGGTCGGTAATGATGAACTTCTTTTTCTGGGTAATGCAGGAGGCCGGCAGGTTAAGGCTGAATTATTTGCCGTTAAAGCCGGTGCCGACGGAGATATTACCAATACAGGTATTATATGGAGAAGCAGTGAAGCAGGGTTAGGCAACCCGTCACCCCTTTTATACAAAGGCCTTCTGTATATTATTGGATCAAGAGGTGAGATAGCAGTCCTTGAGCCACTGACCGGAGAGATTAAATATCAGAAAAGAATAAGCGGGATTGGAGGATGCTGGGCATCACCATGGGCTTATAAGGGTAATATATATTTCCTTGATGAAAGCGGCTCAACCCGCATATTTCCTGCCGCCAGACCGATAGATCAATTATCCGAAAATAAACTTGACGGGAAATTCTGGCCTTCACCTGCAATCACAAACGATACCTATATCTTCAAGGGTGCCGGAAAGCTTTATTGCGTGAAGAAATAACTGAGGCAACTTTCTAACGGCATAACGGTCCAATGGTAACAGAATTAACCAGGTAAATAAAAACTCATCTTTCATTTAACGAGTTAAACCTGTACCCGATATCCCTGACACTTTCAATATATCTGGGTTTTGAAGGATCCACCTCCAGCTTTTTCCGTAAATCGAGGATGAAATTATCAACCGTCCTGGTTGTGGGAATGGATTCATAACCCCAGACCTCAGCCAGGAGGTCGTTCCGGTGAACAGCCTCTCCTTCGTGCCTGATGAAATATTCCATTATTGCAAATTCCTTTCCGGATAATTTTATTTCCCTTTCATCCCGGAAAGCCCGAAATTGTTTGAAATTCAGTAGGATATTACCAAAAGAATATTCATCGGGAATTCCGGGGCTTTCACCCGTTCTTCTCAGTACAGCTCTTATACGTGCAAGCAACTCCGGTATACTGAAAGGCTTTGTAACATAATCATCTGCCCCGATATCAAGTCCTGAAACCTTATCCATCTCAGATCCCCGCGCTGTGATCATTATAACAGGTAGGTGAGGGTTTTCCTTTTTTAACCTTCTGCAAATCTCGTATCCGTTCATACCCGGTAACATTATATCAAGCAATACCAGGTCAGTTTTACTGTTCAGGGCAAGTTTCAGGCCTTTTTCCCCATGTGTTTCAGTAAATACTGAATAACCTTCATATTCCAGGTTGTCCTTCAGTCCCCGGAGGATACTGATATCATCTTC
>CAYQZL010000034.1:0-8526 GCA_964421975.1 uncultured Rikenellaceae bacterium | reverse complement strand
CTGGCAACCTGATCGTAAATCTACTGCCCTTCCCCGGTTCACTGCTAACTTCTATACTGCCATGATGGGCATCAATTATCTCTTTTACCACAGTCAGGCCGAGCCCTGTTCCGCTGATGCTCTCCTTTTGTTCGATCCTGTAAAATGGTTCAAAGATATGCGGTATTTTATCGGCAGGTATACCCATGCCCCTGTCTTCAACTTCAATTAAAGCATTATCACTTTCTTTTTTCAGCCTGATCAATACATGTTTAACGCCGGTTGAATATTTGATTGCATTACTAAGCAGGTTTTCAATGACCTGCTTTAATTTTTCGGGATCAACCTCCAAATTTATTTCTTCTTCCAGATCAGTTGCAATCTCAAAATTTTCCTTTTCAAACCAGTAGCTCATCTCCTGTATGGCTGATCTGATAATTAAAGTGAGATTGGATTTTACGAAATGGTATTCTGTTCTGCCTTTTTCGGCTTTTGAAAACTCCAGTATGTTGTTTATCATTCGTTTAAGCCGTTCGCTTTCATTCAGGACCACTTCAAGATATTCTTTCCTGACATCATCCGTTTTTACACGTCCCATCAGCAAAGATTCGGCATACATGCGGATGGATGTAAGCGGAGTTTTCAGTTCATGGGTAACATTTGAGATAAAATCTGCCCGTAATCGTGACAGGTTTCTTTCCCTGGCCATATCCCTGAGGATCAGAGCAACTCCAAGGCCCATTGCAACCAGAAGCATGAGGGATGATATCCCGTAGATCAGACTTCTGCGGTTTACCAGGTCTTTAATCAGGTCCTTGTTGACTAGAGTAATTTCTATTGTCCGGGCAGGAAAAAAAGGAACCAGCTGTGAAGAATAAACCAGATTGTCATCAGTAATTCCCGCTACATACCTTTCAGGGAAATCAATTCTGTAGTTGAACTCGAGATCCATCTGAAGATCAGTATTTAATGCAGCATCAAACAATTTTGAACGATCAATCAGAAATCCTGTGGCAAATTCCCGATTTGTGAAGGTCAGAAAAAATTCATCATTGTTTCCTGATGCCTGACTAACAAGCCTGAATTCATTTCCATTATCTGAAAAACTAACAGGATTCTCTTTATTTAAAATTGCAGGCAACTCCTTTCCATATTTAATGGCGAAGCGGATCTGCCTGTCTATTTCGGCTGATAGTTTCCGGATGCCGGCTGATCTTTCGGTATCGATGTAATTGTTGTTCTTCAGCCAGCCAGCAATACCGGCCAGCAATTCTTCAGAGTTATAATTAAGCGGGACAGATCCAATTTCCATTTTTTCAAGACAATCCCCGATTACCTCCGGAATTCTTTCGGAATGATTCTTTTCGGGAATCTTCATTATCTGGGGTAATGCATAGTTTATATAAGGATTGCCGTAGTCATCAGTGATATTATAGTATCCGGAAATAAGCGAATAGTAATGATTAAACGCTTCAGTTATTTTATTCGCTTTTAATGATACCCTTCCCAGCGCGTTTATTGCTTTGGCCGAATCATAACTCCCCGATGAATTATTCAGGCAGGATAAAAAATTCTTTTTTGCTTTCTGAAGATCCTTTTCGGTAAATTCAGCAATTTCCCCGGCTTTAAAAGATGATTTAAATTCTTCTGAAAATTTATTTTCAGGAATAATCTCCTGTATGCCTGTAAAGTTAGGATATAGAAGCTCTCCTGAGTTATTAAGTATGAAAGGATGAATGATAAAATCCGATTCAGATGCTTTTCTTCTGAGAAATTCTTTTTGGTCAGACGGTGTTTTTATTCCTGGATCAAAACCTGATATTACTTTATAGATATTGTTTTTAACTCCATTTAAGAATCTGGCCGACAGTTCTCTTTGTTCTTCCAGAACCCTCTTTTCGGTAAGCTCTTTCAGGTTTGAGATATTATTGATACTGAACCATGTCAATACGCTTCCCGACAGCACTACTGCCAGTATAAAAAAGATGGTAAGTCGCGATATGGGCTTTTTGCCTGATGCCATTCAAATGATGATCACTATAATTCTGTCAGTAAGATATATTTAAAAGTAATATTTCCTGTGATTATTATCGTTAGAGATGAACTTTAAGTACCTCATAGTTAAGTCTATTTAACCACAAAGGCGCTCAAAGGATTACACAAAGGATTCACAAAGGGCATTACTAAAAAAGATATCATCCATTAATTCCCGGAGTATCTTTTTGCAAGTTCTCCGGCTAAATTTTCTATTTTCCTGATCTCTGTTTCCCTTTTGTAAATGGAATATGCAATTTGTTCCTGATCAGGATTAAAACTGATAAAATCTACAGGGTCTTTAGTTTGCCATACTTTTTCCGGGGTTCCTCCTTCTGCTGGTACACGCCAGAGATCAGTATTTCCATCGGCCCCCTCCAGAAAATAGATATATCTGCCGTCAGGTGTCCATACAGCTGAGTTAAACCGAAAAGATTTTTCCCCCTGTACGGCACATATCTCTTTTTCTTTACCTCCCTCGGCAGGCATTGTATACAGATGAGCCTTCTTTTCTTCAAGGTTAAATAGACCAAAAAGGAGTGTTTTACAGTCTGGGGAGACATTCAAAACATATCTTTCGAACATATTGTTTCTATAAAGTACTTGTTCATTACCGGTCATCAGATTCCTTTTCACGAGGCGGTCCGAGTTAATTAAGTAGTAAATGCTCTTTCCATCCGGGGAAAACTGTATGTCGGAAAGAGGATATCTGTCATCATCCGGAGGGTTGAATTTTAAATTTGAGAGGTTAAGGATTTGTTTAGTCTGACCATTCCCGACATCAGTTAAGAATATACCGCCTTTATAATCCTTCCTGGTAAAAACGTTTGTCAGGCCTCTGTCGATAATTAATATCGACTTTCCGTCAGGAGACCAGGAATATGCTGTTACATTTTTAAGGTTATCTGCAATTGTTCGTTCTTTTCCCGCGTCTAATTCCTTAATTGCAAGTTGCCAGTAATAGTCGAGATTTTCAGCTCTTACAGGTTTTATGTAGGATACATATTGGTTGTCGGGAGACCATTTCACAAGATAGCCTGGACCAGACAAAGGGATTGCGGATTTCACCTTTATTTCACCTTTCGCCGGACTAAATGGAGCAATAAATGAGTTATGATTTCTGCTCATATATGAATAATAGCAATCTCCGTTTTGATCAAATCCCAATGGATAGATTTCGCCGGTATTGGCAAAGATCCGGGTTACATCACCAACTGACTTTCCTTCTATAATTGGTACAGCCCACAAGTCCCATGTTCCTGCCCTGTCGCTGTTAAACAGCAACTCTTTTCTGCCGGGAATCCATCCCACTACCCGGTCATTTGCAGGGTGCTTTATTACAGGGATTACATTTTTCCCGTCCGCTGCTGTTATATTTATATCCCATTTTCCGTCATTAGAGTCGTCAGGGAAATCATACGCAATAAATTTCTCATCGGAAGTACATGCTACGTTTGGGTATTTTTCGGGTTTAAATGAAACCAACTCTCTGAACTTACCATCCTTAATATTAAAAACAGCAACCTGGGATGGCATTCCTGAAAGTTTTTTTCTGATAACAATTACCTCATTATCTGAAAGCCATTTCAAAGGGGACAGTTCCTCCTTTTCACTTTTGTATGTAAGCTGAGAAGAGGGAGAATTAATTTCGGTTAAGAACAAATCAGAGGTATTGTCTTTATTAAACCAGCTGTAAATAACCTTTTTCCCATCTTTAGAGACTGCCGAATTCAAGGCAAAATGCATAGGATTTTCCCATGAGGCATCTTTTGTTATAAGTCGGTTTAGACCTGTCTTCAGATCACGGATGGCTAAATTACCGGTATTCCTCCAATCTGAATAAGACAAATATGCACCGTCAGGAGATATGGTTCCTTCATTATCAACATCCGGACCAGTCCATATTTGTTTGATTTTTATTCCCTCGCATTCTGAGGTGCAATCATTGTTTCCACTTAAATTGGAAAGTCTCTCCCTGGCAACTGCCACCTCGTTTTTCTGACCGGGGAAATTTGCCACGAGTTGCTGGTAAGTTTTTATAGCTTCGGTGGTTCCTAATTTTTCATAACACATACCACTCCGGAGCAGCGCTTTAGCCCTCAGTGACTGATCAGCTTTTACATTATCCGCAACCTGTTTATAAAGATTAAGGGCATCCTGAAGATCTCCTTCTCCTTCTTCCTTTACCAGACCTTTCTGGTAGAGTTGCTCAGGTGTCTGGGCATTTGATGGATAAATGTTTATAATCAAAAAAGCCCCGATAAAAACTAATAAAGTGATGGTTGCTCTCATTTTTTGGTCCTCCCGTTATTTTCATACAAAGCTATGGCGACCATAAATGCACGGTGTCATGAACAAGTATAAATTATGTAAAAATTGTGTCATGAAAAAATGTGGTACAGGCTCAATGGCGCAGAGGCTCAGAGGCGCAATGGCAAGATAAGAATTAATTAGTAGGGTTTCGTTGCTTCTTGAATAATGTTCTGGCATTTCTTTGACTTGTTGTATATTTGTTTATAAATCAATTTCACATGCCATGAACAAAAGAATTTTTATCAAATCCGGATTTCTGGGAGTGCTTGCTTTTCTTCTGCCGAAGAAAGCACATCCACTTGAGTATTATCCTATGCCATCGGACAAAAAATGGGCAATCCTGTATGGTACATGGTGCGGATCGGCCCGGGATGCTGCAGTATGGATATCCGAAGGAATGGACGGTATAGCAAACGTGTTTGATGTAAGGGAGATTCCCGATCTTTCACAATTTGATCATATAATTGTGGGAGGTGCAATCCGCGCCGGAAAAACATCGGCAGAATTGCAGAAATATCTTTCCGGAAATAAAGAAATGCTTAAAAACAGGATCAGAGGATATTTTGCAGTATGTGGAAATATGATGCAACCTGTTGGTCCCGATCAGATAACAGGATTCATTGATAACCACCTGGCACAGATCTGCGGAACCGACAAACTGCCTTCAAAGGTTTTCCTTGGAAGAATAACATTCGGCCTTATGGAACCCGATGTCAGAAAACAAATGCAGCAAATGCCCGGTATTAAAGAATACGATAACCTGAAAAGGCCTGAATGTATGGCGTTCGGCAAGGAAGTCCTCGGAACCGTTATCTGACCATCCTGCCCCCTTCCTCCATAGTCGTCAAACTAAAGGATGTTTTAATAAAGAAAATTACTATAATTATCTGGTTATAAATAAATAAGTTTCCCCTCCTTTTTTTAAGGAGGGGTGGCCAGATAACAAAATCAACGTATGTGCAGAAATTTAAATGATCTGGCCGGGGTGGTTGATTTAATTCTGAGAAGTAAGCTTACTTCAGCTGGATCCGTTTAATAGAATCAATTTAAGTCAAAGAATCTTGAAGGAGAATTCAGAAGACAGCAAAGTATCAACCACCCCGGCCGGGAAAGCAGAAATGTAAACATTTTAAAATTAGCAATCCCGTCCACCCCTCCTTAAAAAAAGGAGGGGAAACTTTTATTCCCAAAAATCCTTAAGCTTACGGCTATTCAACTGCACCCTGCAATATAAACTAACTTTATGTCTTTCCAGGATCCGTTCTAAATTTCCTTCCATCTTCTTTACATATACTCTTTACCAGTCTGCGTGCCGACATTACCCCCGTAGGCAATCCCCCTCCCGGTTCTACCCATTGCCCGCTCATATAGAAATTCTTTAAACCAGGTAAGGTCTGCGACATCGGTTTCATTATTACATGGGCATTATCGGGTGTTATGAGCCAGCCTTCAAAGCTGCCCTTCCAGTTGCCGGTATATCTTTCGAATGTCATCGGTGTGGCAATATTTATCATTTCAACCTGTGATGAAATTCCCGGGAACCTTTGTTCAAGCAATCCGGTAATTTTATCCGAAATCTCTTCTTTCTTCTGTTCATATGCAGTCTTATCCTCTGCCAGTTTTTTCCAGTAATCATAATCGGTATTCAGCATAATGGTAAGGACTGTTTTACCGGATGGAGACAATGAGGGATCATGGTTATAGATATGTAACCATAACCTGTCGCGTTCCGATTCACCTATCATAACGGGTTCCTTAAGCTGATAACTGAATCCTGAGACTGACAGAGGTACTTCATCAAAAGTTCTGTTCACGCCAACCCCGATAAAAATCAGACATGGAAATGTGGGCCATTTCTCATACGAATACTTTATTTTTTCATCAGTGTATTTCCCATCCAGCATTTTAAAAATTGTCGAATATCCGTCAGCTGCCGATACTATCCTGTCTGCAAAATATTCTGTCCCGTCCTGAAGTCTGATACCAGTTGCTTTATCACCTTCTGTGATTATCTTTTCGACACGGCTGTTATAGCTGATAGTTCCCCCAAGGGATTTGTATTTTTCTTCAAGGGCTTTTGACATCGGTGTTGAGCCTCCGACAGGATAACCGGCATTTTTTTTATGGAGGTAACCAAAGGTAAATAACATGAATAACATCGAAAATTCAGGTAACCACATCTCATGGAAGGCTTTTTTAAGGATCGGATCTTTAAAGCGATCAGCAAATTCAGAACCGGTAATTCTTATCCACTTTTGCATTTTCTTTCCGTTCAGAACGAATCCGGCATACATTTTTACCTGTTTCATTATTCTTTCGGCGAATGGAATATTTTTTGAAGGCTGGTCGAAAGAAAGGCACATTCTTATCCCGTCAATGAATTCCTTTATCGGAACACTGTCCTGAGGTGAAAATTCGAGAAGATGTTTTTCGAGGCGGTCTACATCGGTATAGAATGTCAATACACGGCCATCAGGGCTTTCAAGGTGCATATATTCATCAATGTTGATGATCTCTGTGTCCTTGATAAGACCTACCTCTTCGTACATATCATGCATCCTGCTGGTTTTTGATGACCCAACCAGCCAGTGTATGCAACCGTCGATGGTATATCCTTTACGTTTCCATGAAGTGCACAGGCCTCCGGGAAGATTATGCATTTCGAATATCCTGGTCTTATAACCGTTCAACTGGCCGTATATTCCGGTTGATAGACCTGCGAATCCGGCTCCGATGATAATAATTGAATTGTCGTTATTCATCAGCGTAGTATTTATTGGAAATCAAAGCTAATGTACATCAGGGAAAAAAGTTACATAAAAAAGATATTTATTAAGTATTTACCGGTGAATTGCATAAAAATTCGGTAAATTTGATAATAAACAAGAAAAAATTATTATGTCAGATACAGAAGTAAGATATGATGACAGTCAGATCCGGACGTTAATGTCGGAGAAGATACCACAAATGGTACAGTACATGAAATTTATCGGGACATTTACATTGGTTGTCGGGATTGTATATTGTGTTACAATTATTGGCGCCATTTTCGGGATCCCCATGTATTTCATGGGTAGAAGATTAAGGGAATCAGCAGATTCTTTTCTGAAGTATCGCAGATCCAATTCCGGGCAGGACCTTTATGATGCAATTGAAAAACAATCCCGGGCCTTTTTTATACAGTATGTCTTTACTATTATTGGCCTGGTTTTTATGGGATTATATTTAATTATCATAATTATCCTGCTTGTTTCAGGTGTATTCTGACATTGAATTTTATTTTCCCCTGAAAACCATCGATTCAAAATTACCATATCCTTCCAGATATGTATTTTGTATTTCAAACCGGACTTTGCAAAAGATACCGTGATAGACAGGCTTTGCAACCAGTTTTTTGATTAAAAATCTCAGAACAGTATTAACTCCCTTCAGGAGATCTTTTTTATCAAGGATCTTTTCGAACACAAATTCCGCTTTATAAGGAAAATACTCATCAAGAGATTTGATAATCAAGGATTTCGGGTACCCGGTCCGCAAGGTGGGATCGTAAGCGCTTTCTTTGACTGAACATTCGACAAGGGAATATAAACAATTGGTTATCTTGTTATTTTCAGCAACCATAATACCCTGTGACCGGCTATTCTTAAAATGTACATCCGTAAAGATCATTGTAAATCTTCCTGCATGGCACTTACCCCAGTACCATTTGTCGGCAAGGGCATCCAGATATAATGGATCCGTCCTGTCAACTTTCAGATAATTATGATCATGATAACCAATCCCTCCGGTTATCGGATAGTTTTTATTTTTGAAGGTAAATTCACCTGTAACTATAGCTCTGGGCTGCGGGACCACCCAGTAAAATTCACATTTCTTTTTTCCTGACTGATGGAGTGTTTTATAACCTTCAGGTTTCCAGCCGGGAAGTTCTGATTTAAATCTGAAATTGCACTTAAAATGAGGGATATCAATCTGTATAAAGTACTGGGGCAATTCATTATTATCTGACCGGATCTTTATATTATCTCCCACTGAGATATTACATCGCAATGTGTCAGCCTGTAATTCGTTGAAATTGAATTGCCAGGCAGGACTTTCACTGTATTCGGGGGTATTAACCGACAAAGCAAGCTGAGGAAATACCTTTCTTCTGAGGGGATCGGTACCTATATGGAGGACAATCTTCAGAAAGGAACCGGA
>CAYQZL010000033.1:0-32925 GCA_964421975.1 uncultured Rikenellaceae bacterium | reverse complement strand
AGATAATGAGCGGTGACTGGAGTTCAGACGTGTGCTCTTCCGATCTGGTAATGATGTTAAATGGTATTCGATGGAGGAAGCCGAGAAGTTATTCAACAAGTCACCCCGTCCCATATTTATCGACACCTATACTGACTGGTGCGGATGGTGCAAAAAAATGGATAGCGAGACTTTCACCCATCCTGTCATCGCCGATCTTCTGAACAAGAATTTCTATCCGGTCAAATTCAATGCAGAAGGAAAAGGCAGCGTTACTTTCATGGGGCAGACTTTTATAAATGATGGTAAAGCCGGACGAACACATCAGCTTGCAATAGCTCTTTTGCAGGGTCAACTATCGTATCCGACCGTCGTCTTTATGACTAAAGAGAATGATAAGTTCGCGGTATCTCCGGTCCCCGGATTCAGAGCAGCAAAAGAGATGGAAGTATTACTCAGCTTCTTTGCCGATAATGCCTATAAAACACAGAAGTGGGATGATTTCCAGAGGAATTTTGCAGGGAAAGTTCAGTAGTTGAGGCGCGAGGAGTGAGGGATGAGGCGTGAGGGATGAGGCGTGAGGGATGAGGCACTCACGCCGCATGCCGGAAGCCGCATACCGGACCCCTCATTCCTTAACCTCAACCTTAACCTCAACCTTTTTATTTGCCGATTATATAATTTGCAGGCAGTTGCATAACTGTCCCGAACTGGAAGACAAGTTTTCTTGATTTATATAATGTTTCATCTCCCATATTTATCATAACATTTACAACGTCGGGTATCCGGTAGTAAACTTTTTCCTTTGCTGGTTCTGAGCCTGGAGAAGCACTTCTCGATATCACAGAGAGGTCTTTTGTTTTCTTTTCAGGAACAAGTTCCATCATAACAGGAATCCCTGATTCGTGATCAGATGCTTCTGGTCCGGTGAGCTCTGAAAATCGTAATACTTCAATGGCACCGGCTGTCATTTCTTTATCAGGAGATATGCTGTACGTAAATGTCCTGATATCTGTAATGGTCTTACCGGTAAATAATTCAGTGAGCTCTTTTTCCATGCGGTTAATCTCATCTATAGCCGCTTTGTCCTGTGGAAAAACATTTGCCTCTCCGGTAAGGATCAGGAACTTGCCGTCCCTGAGTTCCATCAGTCGTCTTGCAGCTCTTTCGGCCAGCTGGGCATCAGACAGTTTCTTTTTCTGTTCAACTATATAGGGTATTCTGATAAACTGTTTATCGACACTTACACGCTTGTATACTGTATCCGTCTGAACCCTGTAATATTCATCGGAGCCAAGATCAAATGACCTGAACTGATTAATATCGATCTCCTTTCCGCCGGATCCTCCGTTAATCCCTGCAAATGTCTGAGGATTAATATCAAGTATAAGTCCTTCCCTTTTAAGTGCCAGGTAATTTGAATGAAGTATTGTATTACTTTCTATAACATAAAATTCGGAGGGATCGGCTTCTTCATGTGAACTCAGGGACACACTCTTTATAGTCCAGGTCTCATTCTCATTCATAATTACATTTGTCAGTCCCAGAAGTTCCCCTGCATAATTTGCATAAGGTCCGGGCAGCTCTATAGTTCTTTCAAATTCCACTTTTACATTAAAGACCGTTCTCGGCAAAGCATAGATCAGACTGCCGTCCCGGAGGACAACTGTATCCGTGAGCGGACTTACTCTGGTATAAGGTTTTGGTGATTTCCTTACAAGCTGGCATGAGTTGGCAAAGAAGATAATAAATATAAAAGTCAATGGTATAGCTATTCTTTTCATTTTCACATTTTTTTATATGTAATTATCAGACAATAAGTCTTAGATTGTTAATAAAGCCCTGACAACAAATATTACTTTCATATGGTGTATCAAAGATCACGGCTAATCAAGTAAAATATCCGTAAATATAAAATTTAAACCTGTACTTTAACAGAACGTCAGTTCTCTTCTCTTATTCTGTTGAATGCTTCCGATATTCCATTAATTATGTCGGAAGCAATTACAGATTCATAACAAGATCTTTCCGCTGCAATGTCTCCGGCAAGGCCGTGAAGAAAGACACCGCTTACGGCAGCATCCTCCGGGTCATATCCCTGTGCCAGCAAAGACAGTATCATTCCGGTAAGCACATCCCCGCTTCCTGCTGTAGCCATACCCGGATTACCGGTACTGTTGAACCATACATTACCCGAAGGATCAGTGACAGATGTATAAGCACCTTTCAATACCACAATGCAATTATATTTTTCAGAAAATTCAACCTGTTTTTCAAGTCTGTTGAAACCGGAAACGGATTTACCGGCCAGTCTCTCAAACTCTTTCGGATGGGGTGTCAGGATCGCTTTTCCCGGAAGACCTGAAAGCCATTCTTTGTTCATTGATAATAAATTAAGTGCATCGGCATCAATAACCAGAGGTTTATTGCAGCTCATGAGAAATCTGTGAAGAGCTTCACCTGTTTCTTTCATTGACCCCATTCCGGGGCCTATCCCGAAAGCATCAAATACTTCAGGTGAACCGATATCGGAAATATACTTATCTGACTTATCCTGTATTGCCATTGCTTCGGGGACAACTACCTGAAGCACGGTGTTTCCAGATGACGGTATATGGCAGGATATAAGTCCCGCGCCTGTTCTCAGTGCTGCTTTTGCCCCAAGCGCCACTGCTCCCATTTTACCATACGATCCTCCAATAAGCAGACCATGCCCGTAAATGCCTTTATGGTCGAACTTATTTCTCCTCCTGATCAGAGAAAGGACCCGGGATTTTTCCAGAAGTTCCCAGGGGGTCTTCGTCATAGCTATAGCCTCCGGATCCAGGCCTATGGGCAGAATAATCCATTTCCCGGTAAATATTTCATTTTCCCTGAACAGAAAAGCAAGCTTCGGCAATTGAAAACTCAGGGTATAATCAGCCCTGATGATATTTTCCGGGTCATTCGATGAATTGTCCTCTCCCATCAATCCCGACGGGATATCAACTGCGATTATATTATTGTGTGTTTCATTCAGCATCCTGATTATTTCAGCAGGTAAACCGGTTACCGGTCTCGACAGACCCGATCCGAAAATTGCATCAATTATAACATCATCAGACCTTTTCAGCGGAAATTGTTCTGAAGTATCAATTATTTTAAATGGAACATTTGTTTCTTTTTCCAGCCGTTCTCTGTTGAGCTTCCAGTCATCAGTGTTATTATCAGTAAAATGTAAATACCAGAGTTCCGTTTCATACCTGTCTTTTGCCAGCATTCTTGCAAGAGCGAGTCCGTCGCCACCATTGTTACCCGGACCAGCAAAGATCATCACCCGCCGGTTACGCGGAAAATTATCAGTATACCATTCAAACAATCTCATTGCTGCACGTTCCATGAGATCTGCAGAAGCTATCGGCTCATTCCTGATGGTATATTCATCAATCTGTCTTATCTGTGAGGAGCGAAAAATTTTCATGAAAACAATGCATTTTGCTACAAATTTAATCTCTTAAACCATTAATAAAAAAAGATTGATATATTTGTTTCCTTCAGGTAATGAACCGGGAATGAAGGTTCTCCGCACTATAATGGTTCAGCCGAAGGATATTGGAAACATTATTAATGATTTAATACAAGACATATGCTAAAAAATCATCCCAAAGGGTTGCTTGTGGCCTTTTTCTCCAATATGGGTGAAAGGTTCGGCTTTTACACGATGATGGCCATTCTGGTACTTTTTCTGCAGGCCAAATATGGTCTGTCGGCAAAAGCTGCAGGAGATATTTACAGCTGGTTTTATTTTGCCATTTATGCACTGGCTCTGATAGGAGGTATACTTGCAGATTCAACAAAGAAATACAAGCTGGTAATACTTGTCGGCATCATAATTATGTTTGCCGGGTATTTTGTTATGGCAATACCGGGAATGTCGCTGACATTTACCCTTATAGGACTGGGTACAATAGCCTTGGGTAACGGGTTGTTCAAAGGTAATTTGCAGGCAGTAGTAGGTCAGATGTATGATGATCCGAAGTATTCGAAACTAAGGGATACTGCTTTCATGATCTTTTATATGGGTATCAATGTAGGTGCATTCTTTGCACCTCATGCTGCAGACGGAATGAGGAACTGGTGGCTGAAAACAAATGGTTTTCTTCATGATGGAAGCCTGCCGTCACTTTGTCATCAGTTCAACAACGGGATACTCACCGACACGACTGTGTTTCAGGAGCTGGCCAACAAGGTGAACCTCAGCGGACCTGTAACCGATCTTGCTGCATTTGCCAATGATTATCTCAATGTTTTTGCGAAAGGCTATAATTATGCTTTCGGTGTTGCAGCAGGAGCTATGATCGTTTCGCTCCTGATATATGTTATTTTCAACAGACTGTTACCCAACAAGGAAAAGGCTGTATCTGTAGCTAAAGTTGAAGAAAAAGTAAAGAGAATAACAGAAAAAATTGATTTCAAACCGGTTCCTCTGGTCGCTGCCATTGTCGCGATGGGTATTACCGCATTTCTCCTTCAGTTATTTGAGCAGATTGATGTGGCCACGGGATTTGCATTCGGACTGTTTGCAGGTTTTGTAACATGGATCATTTTGAGTTCAAGAAAGGATGAAAGAGCAAGGGTCACGGCACTTGTACTTGTATTCTTTGTGGCTATATTCTTCTGGATGTCATTTCACCAGAACGGACTAACGCTTACATTGTTTGCAAGGGATTATACTGTCAAGTCGGTTGGTCCGTTCACAGGTCTCTTCTTCACTTTACCTTCAATGCTTGCCTTTATCGGTGCAATTGCAGGTATCGTTATGCTCTTCTATAAAAACCAGTCAAGGAACTTTAAGATTACGGGAGCCGTGTTATTTGTTGTGGCACTATGGTTTTCTGCCTTCTTCCTGACAGGTTTTGATCCCACTACTTTACTTGGAAGATTCCTGGATCCTTTTGAACATCAGAATGCCATATCACCTGAAATATTCCAGCAGTTCAATCCTCTGTTCATTGTTGCACTCACCTTTCCTGTGCTTGCTCTCTTCTCATGGATGAACAAAAAAGGTATTGAGCCGTCAACACCAAAGAAGATAGGGATCGGATTGTTAATTGCTTCAGTTGGTTTCCTTATTGTCCTGATAGGATCAATAGGTGCACCATCACCGGCATCACTCCACGGAGCACCGGTCAGTGACGCTGCCAGGGTATCACCATATTGGCTGATAAGCAGTTATCTTGTTCTGACTGTCGCAGAATTATTCCTCAGTCCTATGGGACTTTCCTTTGTATCGAAAGTGGCACCTTCAAGGTTCCAGGGACTGATGCAGGGTGGCTGGCTTCTTGCAACAGCTGCAGGAAACAAGCTTCTTTTCGTTGGAACACTGCTGTGGGATAAGATCGAGCTGAGTACCCTGTGGTTAATATTTATTATATGCCTGCTGTTGTCAGCAACATTCATATTCTCAATACTGAGGAGGCTTGAAAAAGCTGCAGGCAGCTAGAATAAATTGTTACGCCTGAAGATTTTAAACGGGGCGTTGCTTGCAACGCCCTTTTATAATAAATGACAGAAAAAAATATGAAAGTCCTGAAATTCGGAGGTTCATCACTCGGGACACCGGAGAGGATAAAAGAAGTAAAGGATATCATAAAGTCGAAATCCCTTCCATGCATTGTGGTTGTTTCGGCATTTGAAGGAGTAACGGATAAGTTACTTCAGATTGCCGGTCTTGCATCCGGAGGGAAGACAGAATACAGGGAAAACCTTGATAAGCTCATTTCCGGACACAGGGAATTTGCCTCAAAGCTGATAAGCAAAAGCGATGATCTTAATGAAGCTCAGAAATATATCGATGATATTGCAAATGAGCTTGGCGAGATACTAAAGGGATTGTTCCTTTTAAGAGAATCGACAAAGCATGCTCTAGAACAGGTGCTTGCCTCCGGAGAAAGGATTTCATCCCGGATAATCAGCTTCTTCCTGGAAGATTCGCTTTATCTCGACTCCAGAGAACTTATCAGAACTGAAGGCAAAGCGGGAAATGCAATTGTTGATTTTACAACAACAAATTCACTTATCAGGTCGGCACTGGAAAATACAGGCAAGCTTGTGATCCTTCCTGGCTATATAGCAAGCAATCATAAGGGTGACACCACCACCCTTGGAAGAGGAGGTTCTGATTATACCGCGGCAATTATAGCAGCGGCACTAAAAGCGGAGATACTTGAAATATGGAAAGACGTTGACGGTTTTATGACCGCTGATCCAAGGAAAGTGGAAAAGGCCTATACAATCGAAAGTCTGACCTACTCCGAAGCCATGGAACTTTCACATTTCGGGGCAAAAGTGATCTATACTCCCACCCTGAGACCGGTGTTCAAAGAGAATATCCCTGTAATTGTCAGAAATACATTCAAGCCTGAAGCAAGGGGAACCCTGATCAGTAATGATCCGGTTGATCAGGGACCCAGTCCCATCAAAGGTATATCGTCAATTGATCATATTGACCTTGTAACACTGCAGGGACCGGCAATGGTAGGTGTTACCGGCACTTCAGCAAGGCTCTTCGGAGCCCTTGCGAAAAATGAAGTCAATATTATTCTGATCACACAGGCATCATCGGAGTATTCTATAACATTTGCGGTGCAACCATCTGATTCCGAAGCAGCGAAAGAAGCTATAAACAAGGAATTCGAACGTGAGATATCACTGAATAATGAACTCAGGGTGAATATCGAGAAGAATATGTCTATAATAGCCATCGTGGGAGAAAAAATGAAAAACACTCCCGGTATCTCGGCTACTCTGTTCAGGGCACTCGGAAGTAACGGAATAAATGTGGTGGCAACTGCACAGGGATCATCAGAGCTCAATATATCGGTTGTGATCAGAAATGAGAGTCTCAGGCGGGCTTTAAATGTGATACATGACGGGTTCTTCCTTTCCCGGTTCAGGGACCTGAACCTGTTCATTGCAGGAACAGGACTTGTCGGTACAGGTCTGATAAAACAGCTTCAGAAACAGCAGGGGATCCTTCTTGATGAATATAAGCTGAATGTAAGGCTTATGGGTATAACAAATTCCCGGAGAATGATAACATCAACAGGAGGGATATTACTGGATTCATGCCGCGAAATACTTAAGAATGACGGTGAAAAGGCAGATATATCATTATTCATTGAGAGAATGAAGAATATGAATCTCCGGAATTCAGTTTTCATCGACTGTACAGCCGATGAAAAAGTTGCAGCCAGATATGGTGAAATACTTGCCGGATATATTTCAGTTGTCACGGCAAATAAAATTGCCTGTTCTGCCGATTATTCTTATTACCATCAGCTCAAAACAACTGCAGGAGAAAGAGGTGTAAGGTTCATGTATGAAACAACTGTCGGAGCCGGACTGCCAATAATAAGAACCATCAGCGACCTGGTGCTGAGCGGTGATAAGATTTATAAAATCGAAGCAGTATTATCGGGGACTCTCAATTTCATATTCAATGAAATGAACAGTTCATTACCTCTCAGCAGGGCAATAAAAAAAGCAAAGGAGAAAGGTTATTCGGAACCTGATCCCCGTATCGATCTGAGCGGAACGGATGTAGTAAGAAAAATTCTGATCCTGGCCCGCGAATCAGGCTATAATATTGATATCAAAGATGTTAATGTCAGCAAGTTTCTTCCCGACGAGTGTTTCACAGGTGATATAAATGACTTTTACTCGAAAGTCGAAGCGCTTGATGCTGAATTTGAAAAGAAACGTATTGAACTGGAAAAGCAGAACAGAAAGTGGAGATTCACTGCCACTCTGGACCAGGGTTCGGCAAAGGTTGAACTGTTGACAGTAGGTCCCGAACATCCGTCATATTTCCTTGAAGGTAGTAATAATATAGTACTGCTGACAACCGAAAGGTATCGCGAACTGCCGATGGTCATCAAAGGCTATGGTGCCGGTGCAGATGTTACTGCCGCGGGAGTGTTCGCTGACCTGATGAGGGTTGTGAATGTTTAGGCAGGGCGGTGAAAGAAGGGCAAAGGGCGGAGGGCAAAGAGCAGAGGGCAGAGCGGGGGAGCGGTAAGAGGCTTTGCAAGCCCTAGCTTCAGCGAAGGCTTGGGAGAGGTGAGGTGTGAGGTGTGAGGTGTGAGGAAGGAGGAGTGAGTTAGTAAATGAAAGAAAATAAGGGTTGTGGATTGAAAGAAGGGATTAAATATTATTCAACTAATCTGAAAGCGCCGGAGGTTACATTCCGGGAGGCTTTGATGAAGGGTATTGCACCGGACGGCGGATTATACATGCCACGCGATATACCGGATTTAAGCAGGAAGGAGCTGGAAAGTTACGCGGATATGGAATATCATGAAATTGCATTTAATTTTCTGCGGAAATTTCTGAGTGATGAAATTGAGGACAACGACCTTCAATCCTTATGCAGGGATGCCTATAATTTCAAAGTCCCTCTGGAGCCGGTAACAGACAGGAGTTATATACTCCGGCTGGACCAGGGGCCCACCGCATCTTTTAAGGATTTTGCTGCAAGAATGATGGCCCGGCTGATGAACCATTTTACTGCTTCGGAAAAGAAGCATTATACAATTCTCACGGCAACATCGGGAGATACCGGCAGCGCAGTTGCAAGTGCTTTTCACGGTCTTGAAAATATCGAAGTCGTAATACTATTTCCTCTTGAGGAAGTGAGTGATACACAGAGGAAACAGATGACCACCCTGAAGGGAAATGTAAGAGTAATTGCAGTAAAAGGAAAGTTTGATGACTGTCAGAGGATTGTTAAAAAAGCTTTCCTTGACAATTCCCTGTCGGATCTGAGTCTTACATCGGCAAATTCAATCAATATCGGCAGATTGCTGCCGCAGTCGGTTTACTATATTTTTGCATGGTCACGGGCAGGATGTCTGCCTGTGGTATTCAGTGTACCTTCAGGAAATTACGGAAATCTTATGGGTGGTATTATTGTAAGGGAAGCTGGTCTGCCAGTAAAAAGATTTGTCATTGCCGCAAATGAAAATAACGAGGTACCGGAATACCTTAAGACCGGAATCTATAATATAATCTCTCCTTCACTGAATTGTATTTCAAGTGCGATGAATGTAGGTCATCCCAGCAATCTTGCAAGAATTATCACACTTTACGGAGGTATCATGAACGAAGCAGGGACAATACTCAGCTCACCTGACATTAAGCGGATGAGAAAGGATTTCTATGGTATCAGCATTTCGGATGAAATAACACGGGAAACCATAAGTTCGTGTTATACAAAATACGGAGTGCTTCTTGAACCTCACGGAGCAGTTGCCTGGAAAGGACTTGAACAATACCGCATTGAAGAATTATCAGCAGATAACAAGGGCTGTGTATATATTTCGCTGGAAACAGCACATCCGGCAAAATTCCCGGATGAAATAATGCGGATACTCAATTTTACGCCTTCATCCCACCCTTCATTTGAGAATCTGGAAAAGCTGGAAGAAGATTATACAGTTATGGAGAATGATTATAATTTATTCACCCGGTATATTTTAAAACACTATTAAATATAGAAGAAATGTATATTATTTGTTGTGACCTTGAAGGAGTGCTTGTACCCGAGGTATGGATCAATGTTGCGAGGTGGACAGGTATAGATGAGCTTAAGCTTACCACCAGAGATATAAATGATTATGATGCCCTCATGAAAAGAAGGCTTGAAATACTTCGTCAGCACAGTATAACCATCAAGGATATCCAGACTGTAATTTCCCTTCTTGAGCTGATGCCTGGTGCGATGGATTTTATAAACTGGCTGCATGGAAAGGCACAAATGATAGTAGTATCCGACACTTTCAGGGAATTTGCAGATCCGCTTCTGCAGAAAATGGGCTGGCCGGTCCTGTTCTGTCATCATCTCACCATAAACAGCGAAGGTACAATAACCAATTACAATCTGAGGCAGTCAGATGCAAAGATGAAAGTCGTTGAAGCACTTCAGAACCTGAATTTCAAGGTAATTGCGGTAGGCGATTCATACAATGACATTCAGATGCTCCGGAAGGCAGAAATGGGAGTACTTTTCAAACCGCCGCAGAATGTAATAGACGACAACAAGGATCTTACTGTGGTCAATACATATCTGAGTCTCAAAAAAGTGATCAGCGAGAAACTCGGTTTAGAAGGATAAAACCATAGCAACAAGCCGGAATTGCAGGCAGAGTATCTTCTATTTAAGTATCTCCAGAGTGTATTTGTATGCAATATCAGTCTGGTCTTTTGCCAGTCCTGAAATGATAACCATCACAGTATCCTTCCAGGAAAGGAAGATTGTTCCGTTATAGCCATCGCTGAATACGAACCTGTTTTCATCAGCAAGAAATGCTTCAACGCCGGCAGTGTTAAGATATGCCTTTGCCATTTCAAGGATCTCAGCTGCAGATTCCTTCTGAATTAGATAGATACCGAAATTATCGCTTCCGGTACTATAGTTAGCCAGAAATGCCGAATTCAGGAAGCCATGCCCCAGGACATTTTCATTAATAAAGGTCTCTTCATTCAGTTTTTTACCTTCAGAGGGGAACTTTGTGAGCTGTACCGGAAGGTCACTGTTGCCGGGCAGCATGTTTTCAACTCTCCGTGCAAGGGCATCTGCAGCCTGCAGTATCTTTGCCTTTTCAGAATATGTTCTGATCTTCACATAGTAATTCCCTTTAAAGAAATTTATCGCTCCGTCAACATTATACCCCTGTGATCCAAGTTTTATGAAGTTATATGACGGAGAACGCTCTGCTGCATAGATCCCGAATGCCATAACAGGATTTTTATGCCTGTATATCTCAAGCTTGATCGTATTCTTTCCCTTCTTATATTCTGCTACATGAAGATCCTGAAATCCGAGAGCCAGGAATCCGTCGGCAGCTCCGTTAATAAAATCCCACAGATTGTCAGGCTGATATACAGGGTATTCGGTTACTTTCCTGAATCCCTGAAGATCGGGAAATTCAATATCCTGACCGGCTGCAGCCTGAAAAAAAACCAAAAGCAAAAAGCAGGAGAATACTATATTTTTCATGTTCAACAGATTATTTAATGTTATGCCAGAAAATCAGCCGGCACACCATGAAGTCTGGAAATATCTGCAATTTTCGCTTTCAGATTGAAATTCCTGAAGCATTTTACACTGCATACATCACAATCGCCGCATGGATTTTCGCCGGAACCAAGTTCTTCGAGAAGGTGTTTTGCCATAGCCGGGCTTCCGTAACCGTAGGCATACATATAGGCACGCATCAAATCCCTGACAGGAAGATGTTTTACACAGGACTCAGTGCACTGATTGCATCCGGAACAAATTAATCCGGGTTCACTTGCAGAAGCAATCAGCTCATTCTTTTCCTGGTCAGTAAGATTATAATCCTCCATTATTTTTGCATTAATATCCACCTGGTCAAATGCAGTCATACCCGGGATTGTTGTATGAATATCAGGATTCTGGAGTACCCATTTGAGAGCTGCCGGTGCATTAACGGGTTTTGTTCTTTCCCTGTCGAGGAATCCGCCGGCAAGTGTTTTCATAGCCACAATACCTATTCCGGCAGAGGCAGCTTTCTTTACCGCGGCATTCAGTTCGGGAATAAATGCAAGTCTGTAATTATACTGTGTCAGTATAACATCCCATACATCCTGGCCTGCCGCGGCATCTATCACCACAGGTTCATTCCTGTGTGTCGAAAAACCGATATATTTAATTCTCCCCTCCTGCTTAAGTTTCTTTACCGTGTTGATAATCGGCTTGTATTCAAGATATTCCGGATTACTTATATCATGTACATACAGGATATCAACATAATCCATCTTAAGTCTCGACATGCTTATATTGAACAATTCCATGAACTTTTCCGGTGTTGCCTGGTCAGTTGGCCTGCCTTCCCTGTCGGTTGATGATTTAACTTTTGTGGAAATAATAAATGAATTTCTCGGATAATCCCTGAAAAAATTACCAAGCATTGTTTCACTGTTTCCGCCAAGATACCCGTTGGCTGTATCAAACAATCTCATTCCCTTATCATATGCAGCTTTACAAAGGTTTGGATTATCCGAGCGCATAACACCGAAGCTCACCACCGGGATTTTTATTCCGGTTTTTCCAAGTGTCCTGTAAATAATATTCTGTTCCCCGGTCTGTGAAGAAATAAAGGCCGGAGAAACAGCCACAGCTCCCGCACCGGCAATACCGGTCTTAAGGAATCCTCTTCTTGATATTTTCGTCATTTGTCTTTATTTTAAATCTCTGATTCTTACTTCAATATCTGTATCTTTAAGCAGTTGTACCAGTTTTTCCGCTAAGGTATCCCCGTAATGGTAAGGATATAATATTTCCGGTTTAAATGCCCGGGCTGCATCAGCAACCATTTCGGGAGTCATTGTATACGGCAGGTTCATTGGCAGAAAGGCAACATCAATATTTTTCAATGCCTTCATTTCAGGAGTGTTTTCCGTATCACCGGCTATATAGAATCTCTTATCACCAATAGTAAGTACAAAACCGATCCCGGTTCCTTTAGGATGAAAAGGCTGTCCGGGAGATCTCATATTTACAATATTATATGCAGGAACTGCCTCAATAGCAACATCCCCGGCTTTTCCGGAATCTCCTGCACTCATTGCTTTTGCCCATTTAATCTGCGATGCCGTATTCCGGTTACTGAACATAACTGTACCGT
This sequence comes from uncultured Rikenellaceae bacterium, assembly GCA_964421975.1. Classification (GTDB taxonomy): domain Bacteria; phylum Bacteroidota; class Bacteroidia; order Bacteroidales; family VadinHA17; genus LD21. The sequence continues at coordinate 20,257 of CAYQZL010000033.1, read as the reverse complement.
CTTTCCTAAGATCAGCTATAAGCTCAGGATCCAGATGGTCATAATGTTCATGTGTAACCAGTATCAGATCGGCTTTGGGAAGATCTTTGTAGCTTCCCGAACTCCTGACAGGATCAATATGGATACAGAATCCATTCAGTTTAAACATCAGCGATCCATGTCCGATAAAGTACATTTCTACATCCCCTGCCGACGTTTTTATAATATCGGCTGAATCTGAATTACGGAAATTTGTACCTGAAGTCATCGTTACAAAGATTAAAATGATTAAAATTTGCCCTGGTTTTTTCATTCCTTTAGATTTATTCATCTACTGAAAACATCCGTAAAAGTAGTAATCTTAGGCTTTTTATCAAATTTATATTGACACCCGTCCTTTTAATGCATTAAAATTAATAACTTGCATCATGTTTTAGGTTAATGGATCAATTATTTAACATTGATGCATTCAGGGTATATAAAAAAGTCATTGTTTCTGCTTCTTTTTCTGTTTATCACCACTCTGATTTCTGGTCAGTCAGGTAATACATCCAGGATCAGTACTAATGCTGAAAAACAAAAGAGTGACATAATTGCGACAGGTCGCTCTGTCACCATTGATTATTCTTTACCTGAGATCAATCTTACAGGAATAAAAAACGATAACGGATCATTTTACAGGATCCATGTTCCGGGTCACATACCTACATCTGAGGCAGGGAAACCCGAACTTCCCGTTTTCAGCAGGCTCATTACCATACCGGGAGAATGTGTATACAGTATAAAAATAACCGATGTAAAATCTGAGAAAATCAATCCGGGAAAAAGAAAGGTAAAAGGAATTCTGTACCCGGCCCAGGAGAGTGAAAGCAAGACACCGCAGACCAGAAAACCTCCGTTTGTTATTAACAAGGCTGTATATTCCTCACGCAGTACTATTTCTGCAGATACCGTTTCGATAACACCTGCAGGCACCATGCGGGGAGTAAATATCGGAAACCTGCTTATCTCACCGGTGAGATACAATCCTGATCAGAATGTGCTTGAGGTAATAACATCAATGAAGATTGATATCCACTTTACCGGTGCCGGAACAATTCCAAAATCCGTGCCCGGATCAGATATTTTCCGGAAGACGCTGGACAAAGGTATCCTGAACTTCAATGAAAGTTCTGATATCCCTACATTTTCAGACAGGCCATTAAGGATGGTAATACTCACAGATACAGCTTTCCGACATCACCTTGAACCATTTATAAAATGGAAAACGATAAAAGGATTCAGGATTGATGTATTATATAAAGGTGCAGCTTATGCCGGTGAGACTTTTGCAGACATAAAGAATACCCTTACCGGATTGTATCATTCATCAACGCCTGACAACCCCCCCCCTGAGTATCTTCTTATTGTCGGTAATACATCAAAAATACCATATTACGGAAATGATAATGTAACGGATCTTTACTATGGCGAATTTGACGGAAATGGTGACTATTTCCCCGAAATGTTCATAGGCAGGATCCCTGTGGCTGATACGAATGAACTTAAAAGTGTAGTGAATAAGATGATCAGTTATGAAAGATTTGAATATGCCGACACGAACAGGTTTCATTCAAATGCTTTGATAACTTCAGGTTATGATGCCAGCTACGCCAGCTATATGAACGGACACATAAAATACGCGGTTACAAATTACCTGAACAGCAGCAATAATATCAATGAACACCATTTCTATTATCCGCAAACCCAGCTGGCTCATAAGGATTCCGTGATAAAGCTTATCAACAGGGGGATGTCCTTTGTCAATTATACCGGACACGGATCATCGACTGCCTGGCTTCATATCAATATAGATACTTCAGATGTAAAGAAGCTGAAAAACAACAACATGTATCCATTTATTATCAGCAATGCATGCCAGACATCGAGGTTCAACATGAAGTCACTGGGAAACAGGATGGTGGTTTCGAATGAAAAAGGAGCTATCGGGTTCATAGGTTGCTCCAATGATTCTTTCTGGAATGAGGATTTTTACTGGGCCATAGGATTATGTACACCTTCAGATAATCCCACATATGACAAGACAGGGCTTGGAGCGCTTGACAGGTTGTTCCATACACACGGCGAGCCTCAGTCGGACTGGTATACAACCATGGGACAGGTTGTTTATGCAGGAAATCTTTCGGTAAGTGCAAGTACCAGCGGACGTAAAAAATATTACTGGGAAACATACAATCTTGTAGGTGATCCCAGTATGATACCAATAATAGGGACTCCCGATACTTTCAGAATTTCACTTCCCGACACTCTGCCAAATGGAATTAAATCATGGACCCTTATGGCCGAACCAGGCGCATATGTTGCCGTATCCAATTCAGGAGTTCTCTGGGATGCCTCACATGCAAGCCAGTCTGGGTCGGTAACACTTGAACTTCCCGGAAGATCAGAAGATTCATGTCTTGTCGTAATAACCGGTCAGAACAGGATACCTCTTATCAGAACCATTTATTTCTCAACTGTCAATGAAGAGTATATAAATCTTGTCGAAACAAAGATAAATGATGCTTCGGGGAACAATGACGGCAAAGCCGACTTTGGTGAAACTCTTTCGATTGACATCAAGATTGCCAATCATGGTCTGACTGCTTCCAGAAATCTTTATGCAAAGATCTCTGCAACGTCAGAATATATTACCCTGCTGACTGATTCGGTAATGATAGGTGATCTTCCAGCCCGTACAGAAATAACGGTCAGCAATAAACTGTGGATTAAAATATCGGATAATATCATTGATAAAAGTGTCGTTACTCTTGACATTCTGCTGAAGGATGATTCGGAAGCAAGGCATTTTAAGACTGATTTCGAGATACATGCCCCGGAACTGGATATACTCAGCTTTTATCTTAACGATTCGGCGACAGGAAACGGTGACCAGGTAGCCAACCCCGGCGAAACTTTCAATCTTATATTCTCTGTCAAAAATGACGGCAGCAGCAGCATTTCAGGCAAATTCTCAATTTCAAGCAAAGATGCGGAAATAACTATTCTTGAACCAAATAAGAATTCAGGAATGCTGTATGACGGAGTCCTTACAGAAATACCTGTTCTTGTGAAACTGGCCCAGACAGTTAAATCAGGTACGACCATTTCTGTTAAGACCGTACTTGATTGCGGCCCATACCATGTCGAAAGGGATTTCACTTTCAGGGTAGGCCGTATTAGAGAATCCTTTGAAGCTTCTTCATTCAGGGTATTCCCCTGGATCAATGTGAGCCAGAAACCATGGACAATAACGGATGCCGGGGCAACAGACGGCAATCTGGCTGCACGTTCCGGTTCAATTGGTCATAATGAGACTACATCATTAATGATGAAAACCTATTATGAAACGCCCGACTCCCTGAAATTCTATTATTATGTCTCATCTGAAACAAATTATGATTTCCTTGCATTTTATCTCAATGACACTGAAATGTTCCGCAAATCGGGTGAGACATACTGGGAAAGAAAGGTGATCCCGGTTCCGGCAGGATATAACAAACTCGAATGGCGTTACAAAAAGGACCAGTCCGTATCACAGGGTAAGGACTTTGCAATGATAGATATGATAGATTTTGCAGGACCAGGCGGTGTGGAATACATTGAAAGGGATATAGTGACAGGAAGGATCATAAATCCCGTACAAAAGGACAAACTGGGCAGGGAACAGGTCGCGGTAAAACTTATGAATGCAGGTCCGGATACAATAAGAGGATTCAACCTTGCCTATACCATAAACGGTAGTATACCTGTCAGGCAGCATTTCAACGATGTTCTCATACCTTTTGCCGATTCCGTAACTGTTACCTTCGACAAATATGCAGATATGTCACGTTACGGATTTTATGATCTGATCACCTATGGTTATGATAATGATGATGACTACCTGCTTAATGACACGGCAAGGGTCAATATCGAGAACACAAAAATAAATGAAGATCTCACCGTATTTCCCAATCCTTTTGACCAAGAGCTCAGTATTGTGATCAATTCCGAGGTCGATGCAACTGCAAGGATTTCCCTTTTCAATACCTCCGGAAAAATACTTGTTGATTTTGAAGTGGTTATCCTGCCGGGGACCAATGAAGCCATGATCAGAAAAGAAGATCTGCCTCCGGGAGTATACTATCTCAGGGTTGAATATCCCGGGTGGAACAAAGTCATTCCTGTAATAAAAGCAAGGCCCTGATCTTTTTTATAAGCTGATAAAAGATTAGTTTTAGGGTCAAAATAATCTGACATGACATCAATAGTTCCAACAAGGGAAGCAGCTCTTGAACTTTTCAGAAAATACAACAAAACAGACAGCCTTTTAAAGCATGCGTTTGCAGTGGAAGGTGTAATGAGGTACATGGCACGTAAATCCGGTGATGATGAAGAAAAATGGGGAATAATTGGTCTGATTCATGACCTCGATTACGAAATGTATCCCGATCAGCACTGTACCATGACAAAGAAGATACTGGAAGAGAATAACTGGCCGGAAGAATATATCCGTGCTGTATTGAGTCACGGGTGGGGTCTGGCGTCGGATGTTGAACCTGTAACACTTCTTGAAAAGACCATTTATGCCATGGATGAACTGACAGGGCTTGTTGCCACCAGTGCACTGGTACGTCCTTCAAAGAGTGTTCTGGATATGGAAGCCAAATCAGTAAAGAAAAAGTGGAATGATAAAAGATTTGCTGCAGGGGTCGACAGGTCGGTAATAGAGAAAGGGGCAGTAATGCTGGGAGTTACACTTGATGAACTTATTGCAGACTGTATTATGGGAATGAGGGAAGTAGCGGAACAGATCGGGCTGAAGGGAAATATCAACCAATAAAAAAAACGTATTAAAATACGTATTTTAATACGTTTTTCTTTCTGGAAGACGTTTGGTTTAGAGTTGTCTTATTTTAATATTTCTGAACCAGACATCATTACCATGATCCTGCAGGCCAATATAGCCTTCTTTTGCAGTATCAATGAACCAGGGCCAATCGGCGAATTTTGAATTGGCGCACATTTTTTTCCAGTCGTCGGTCCAGAGATGGAATTCGACCACATTTGCCCCGTTCTGGTTGAACACAACCGTCCCCTGGTAAACCAGTATTTTTACCGAGTTCCACTGACCAACAGCTTTTGTATTCTGTGGTTTGGCAGGGATAAGGTCATAGAGAGAACCGGCCATTCTGTTCCCGTTCACACCAAGTTTTGCATCCGGGTGTTTATCGTTATCGAGGACCTGCATTTCAGGTGAAGATTTATAAATAGGTTCGTTGGGTATTTCCTGTGCAAGGATAAAGATACCGCTGTTTCCGCCTTCGGATATTTTCCATTCAAGTGAAAGCTCAAAGTTACCAAGTTTTTTGTCATAGATGATATCGCCACCGGCTCCGGCTTCACCGGAACCTGATGCTTTACAATGGAGGGTCCCGTCAACAACTTCCCATCCTGTAGCAGGGAATGTGGTTTTGTTATAACCGCGCCATCCGGTGGTGGTTTTACCATCAAAGATAGTTGTCCAGTTTTCTCCCGAAGTGCTCTTCTTCTTGCCTGAAGAAGCACATGATGTAATTCCCATCACGATAACAAATGATAATAAAACATTAAAAATTTTCATGCTTTGATTTTTTTGTATTGTTACATGTAGAATCGCAATGCGTTGCAATCTTACAGAGAGGCAATGCATTGCGTCTTTACAAAAACGCGATGCAACGCGTTTTAATACGGCAGATGCATCACGTTTTATAATAATTTAACTGATTAAACAGGCATTGCCGGTAATGACCAGCCATTGCGATAGGTATGTTTAACCATTTCTGCAGCAAACTGTTTTGCACTCATAGGATCGGTCCATTTCTTATTGAATGTGGGATGACCGTCAGCGATCGTAAATGCATCTTCAATACAGATTCTTACATTTTCAGAGTCGGTGATGTTGGTGAATTCCATTTTTGCTCCGTCCCATTCGAGTTCTTTATTCAGTCCCTGTAATCTTACAGCGAGGACACCCATTACGACCATTTCATTGAATGGTCCGGCTTCTGCAAAATCAGATTTTGTAGGAACTCTGTTTTCGGGGCTCTCTTTACAGGCACGTACCCAGTCCATTTCGTGGGAAACTTTATCCGGAAGTCTGCGTTCGGTTTTCGGTGCAACCGGTACACGTCCAGATAACAGCCATGGATCTCTCCCATAGCATCCGCAAATGAGTTTATCTTTTGTACCATGGAATATAACTCCGCCACCGCCGTTATTCATATCTTTTCCTGCAGGCCAACCGGCAGGTTTAGGTGGCTGTAGCCCTCCGTCATACCATATAACTTCAACCTCAGGAAGTTTCATTTTAGCTTTTCTGTCAGTGATCCTTGCAGGATAAACCAGCTTAACCATCTGAGCGTTTGGAGCACAATCTGATAACAGGAGTGTTGAGCTTCCCTGTGCCCTGATCGGGTATTGCAGTTTCAGTCCTTTGAATACAGGATGAAGTATATGGCAGGCCATATCACCAAGTGCTCCTGTTCCGAAATCCCACCAGCCGCGCCAGTTCCACGGTGTATACAGGCTGTTATACGGACGCATTTTTGCCGGGCCTATAAAGAGATCCCAGTTAAGTGTATCGGGAACCCATTCACCTTTCGGAACATTTAAACCCTGGGGCCATATCGGACGGTCAGTGAAAGATTCAACTTTTGTCACGTCGCCAATTTCACCATTCTGAAGCCATTCAACAGTAAGGTTTACACCTTCTCCCGAAGAACCCTGGTTACCCATCTGTGTTGCAACCTTGTGTTTTACCGCAAGTTTAGTCAGCAGTCGTGATTCATAAACAGTATGTGTCAATGGTTTCTGAACATAAACATGTTTGCCCATGGTCATTGCAGTTGCGGCAATGATTGCATGAGTATGGTCAGCTGTTGCTACAATTACAGCATCGATAGAATTGCCCATTTCATCAAGCATCTTACGCCAGTCCCAGTATCTTTTTGCATTCGGATTGGCATCAAAAACCTTCTTTGAATATGCCCAGTCGACATCGCACAGAGCAACTATATTCTCTGTAGGAGCAACAGCTCTCAGGTTGCTGTTACCCATTCCGCCGATACCTACAACGGCAATATTCAGCTTGTCGGACGGCGCTCTCTTTCCCATACCGCTGAGAACGGAGCCGGGAATGATCGTTAAACCGGCAGCAACAGCACCTGTTGTACCGATAAAAGAACGGCGTGTCATGTTTTTAGATTCGTCTTTCATTTTCAGGTAGATTTAATTATTAATTATTTAAGCCTATTTGATCTTAATAGATTATAAAAGTAATAAATTCAATATTATTTTCATCCGGAATTAATTTATTTTATCGGATCATAATTCCCTGATCCAGATATTCCTGTATGCAACCGGATTACCATGGTCCTGCAGTACAAGTGGTGCAGCCCCGTGTTTTTTTACGGAGTATTCAGGCATACCTATGTACAATGTAGGTCCTCTGAGGCTTACATTATTCTGGATAAGGACACCGTTATGCAGAACAGTAACCCGTGGAGGAGAAAAATATGCTGTTGTATCGGCAGAAAAGCGCGGAGCCGTATAAATTATATCATAGGATTGCCATTCACCGGGTTTCCTGCTGGCATTAACAAGCGGTGCATATTGTTTATAAAGGCTTCCGGCCTGTCCGTTCCTGTAGGTCTTATTATTATAGCTGTCCAGTACCTGAACTTCATACAATCCCTGAAGGTATACTCCGCTGTTTCCCCTGCCCTGTCCGTCACCGATAACTTCGGCAGGAGCTCTCCATTCTATATGGAGCTGGAAATCCTCAAATTTACGTTTTGTCTGAATAACGCCTGATCCCTTAACACATACAAGAGCACCATCCTGAAGTATCCACTTTGTAGGATTTCCCCTGCTGTCTTCCCATTCCTGACTTATTATTCCGGCAGATCCGTCGAAAAGTACAATTGCATCAGACGGGGCCATTCCGGATTGCTCGCCAGGCTGGATCACTTTTACTTCCGGTTCCATAATCTCTGTCATTTGCGGGGTCATCCTGGCCGGATACTCCTGCTTTTGTCCCGGGACATTAGGCGGACCAGGCCTTTGCTGAGGCTGCTGTCCAAAGCATATTACACCTGTTACAAGTGCAAAGCTTACAATAATAGTTTTTCTCATTTGATTCTGATAAGTTCGTATTGTTTAATTTAATTAGTATCCATAATTATAAAGATCCGTTTAAAGTATGAAGAGGGTGTTTAAACTGATATCACAGTTCAGTGGTCATCAGTTATACACCCTCTCAAAAATAACTACCTTTTTAGAATAAGTCTACTAAGAGGCAAAGATTTTTTTAATAGCCCGGGTTCTGAGTTAAATTCGGGTTGGCATCAATTGCCGTTTGCGGAATCGGGAACAGCAAACGGAATGAGGGCAGAGCATTAGGTCTCCAGCCAGGTATTGGATTAAGGAAGGTCCCAAATCTTATCATATCCTGTCTCCCCCATCCTTCCCAGGCCAATTCGAACCGGCGTTCGTTGTAAATATCATCCAGTGTCACACTTGTCTTGAGTTTTGCAGGATCAGTGAATACTCTGGATCTGAGCGCATTAACAAGCGTAGTCGCTTCAGTAACATTTGGGGTAGGCAGCCTTAACAGGGCTTCAGCTTTCATCAGATAGACGTCAGCAAGCCTTAAGATTGCATAATCATTCTCCATAGCTCTGGCGCCTTTCTTAAATTCCCATTTATTGCATCTTGCCCCGTCTTCCTGTTCAGTCTGCCCCCATCCATCAGCATCAATTGCATACTTCATGGTGATATCAATAGTATGGATAAGAGGCCGGCCGTGAGCGGTAATAATAACCTGACCGGTTGCCGGATTGACCATTGGTCCGATAATAAAGCTTCCGAGATAACGTTTATCATCCGGATCAAATGATCTGACAAAGTCAGGCATAGCTGCGATACCATTGTTTGCGCTTCCGGGAATGCCAAGAGCGATCGGATCGAGATAATGGAGGGTATATCCGCGCACCCCGAATGAAGATGCCAGACTGTTCACAGCCACTAAAATAGCTTCTTTGGAATTCTCATTAGCGTCGTTAAACTGATCTTTCCAGACAGGTTCCAGTGAATAGTTAAGGCCCATCACGACGTTGCAGGCGTCAATACATTCCTGCCATTTCGGACCACCCGAAGGTTTCCAGACCATGGCATTCAGATACATTTTTGCCAGCATTGTATAAACGGCGCCCTTTGTAAATTTCCCGTAACTTGAAGGGCTTACATCAGATCTTATTTCATCCTTGATGTCGTTAAGTTCCGACATAATAAAATCATAAACCTCAGTCCGTGATTTGGTACTTGGTTTTGACAGATCCGTAAAATCCGTCACTATCGGGACGTTCCCGTAACAATCGACCAGCTGTATATACCTCCATGCCCTTGCTGCCCTGATCTGGCTTAAATAGGGCACTTTATCAGTAATGGCAGGACTGTTCTCTATCAGATTAATGATCTTGTTACATTCCGTTATACGGTTGAAACTGGTATTGTAAACACCGGTTATCTGATTACCAGTCTGTGGCCTCCACAATCCCATGGTCATTTCCTTGAATACACCACCATCCCACCAGTCTCCACCTCTTCTGGTCGGCGTAACTGCCTGATCAGATACATTATTAATTCCATGTATCGCGTTAAAATCTCTCAGTCTTGTATAGATCGGAGCGATCAGTGAATTGATCTCAGCTTCGGTTGACCCGTAAGCATCCATTGGTAACTGCGAATAGACTTCTTCGTCCAGATTTGTACATCCGACTGCAAACAGACCTATAAGTGCGACCAGTGCCAAATATATTGTTAACTTTTTCATAGTCATTTAATTTTTAAAGTTAAAAAGTCACATTTACTCCTAAAATATAGGTCTTGGTTTTCGGATAATACTGTCTTCCTTCAACACCCGGATCAAGGCCGGTCATCGGGACTTCAGGATCTACTCCCTTGTATTTTGTTATGGTTATGAAATTATGTGTTGTACCATACACTCTGATCCTGCTTACTCCAAGCATCGACTTTGGCAAAAATGAATAGCCAAGTGTCATGTTATCCAGTCTGAGGAAGGAACCATCTTCAATATAGAAGCTATTGTAAAAGGGACTTTGCTTCAATCCGAGATCCAAAGCGTCGTGAAGAACATTAGCACCGGGCAGCCATTGTAAATTGGCAAATGACATTTTTGAGAAATTCAGAACATCATTTCCGTATACACCCCTGAAGAATATTGACATATCCAAATTCTTATATGTAACGGTATTGTTTATACCATATGTCAGTTTGGGTTGTGCTCTTCCGATGTATGTATAATCGGCTATGGTAAATCCTTCTTTTCCGTCTACCATGTCATTTATGATATACTGGCCGTTCGCATCGATCCCGAGGCATTCCGGTCCGAAGAACTGGCCAACTTCATATCCTTCCTGGATTATATGGGTAGTATTTGCCGAACCGCCTCTCACCCATGCATCTCCGGTCTTGATATATGAGGTAACGAAATCTTCATCGGATAATTTAAGTACTTTATTTGCGTTATTAGCGCCGTTCACCGATATTGTCCATCTCAGATTGTCTGCCCTTATAACGTCACCGGTCAGCATGACTTCAATTCCCTTGTTTTCCATTGAGCCCACATTTGCAACCATACTTGAATACAAATAGGGAGGAACAGGAACTGAATAATTATACAGCAGATCATTGGTAACCTTGTTGTAATATTCTATCGTTCCATTGATCCTTGCATTAAGGACACTGAAATCAACTCCCACGTTGAACATTGATGTTGATTCCCATCTGAGGTCGGGATTCGGATTCTGGCTTACTGCGTATGCTGTATGCCAGGCTCCGTTATCATAATATAATCCGGATGAGCCATAAAGCGACAACGACTGATAAGGATTCAGACCGCTCTGATTACCTGAAACACCGTAACCAACACGCAGCTTAAGTTCGTCAAATATATTTTTGGCATTCGCCATGAAGGGTTCGTCAATAAGTCTCCATGCTGCAGAAACAGACGGGAAAGTACCCCATTTATAGTTGGGGCCGAACTTTGATGAACCATCGCGGCGCAGTGTGGCAGAAATGATATAACGATCGAACAATGAATAATTTATCCTGCCAAAGAAGGAGATAAGTTTATTCATATTTGCAGATGAGGTTACATCGCCGCTGGTAAGCTGTTCTCCGGCAGCAAGATTATTGGCACCAAAAAGGTTTGTCACAAAATACCTGTTTCTTGCAAAAGCCGTCTGATAGTAATTATCTTCATAAGAATATCCACCCAGCAGATTAACATCATGACTGCCAAACTTTCTTGTATAATTTAAGGTCAGCTCGAGAAGGTTTTTATCACTTGTTGCAAAGGAACGGGAGGCGACTCCGTTTTCTGCTCTTCCCTGACGTGTCCGTGAATCAGTATAATTACTCTCATCCCTTGAATTACGTTCTTTATAAAAATTAACTCCTGCTGTAAAACCATTGAAAATCATGAGATTGGCTTTCCCATTTACGAATATGAGGCTTGTTTGCCGGGGGAATTTATTAAGTGTCATTTGTTTGACCGGGTTTCCCTGATCATATTCATCGGAATCCCACCAGGTTCCGTCTTCATATTTAACCGGAATGGTAGGTACCACGTTATACGCCAGAACGAAATTATATGTCTGGGTTTCCTGGTAATCCCTCTGGTTAAGCCCTCCCGACAGGTTCAGGTCGAGCCGGTTATCAAGAGCTTTCTGGCTAACCATAAATCTCGTGTTAAGACGTTTCATGTAGTTATCCATCATAACACCTTCCTGATCGAGGTAAGAGACAGATACTCTGTAACTATTGTTTTTCCCCGCCCCCGAAACAGAAAGATCGTGATTCTGGCTGTATCCGGTCCTTGATATCTCGTCAAACCAGCTGGTATTTGCGCCCTTGTCGAAAACACTGATATCAACATCATTGTCATCTGCCCATTGTCTGTATTCTTCAGCTGTCAATACATCAGGAGCGTTGCTCAGCTTGTCGATAGCACCATAAACATGATAATCAACCGTTGTTCTGTCCTGGGTTCCTTTTTTTGTAGTAATAAGAATTACACCGCTCGCAGAACGTGAACCATAAATTGCTGCAGCTGAAGCATCCTTTAATACGCTGATGGATTCTATATCCTGTGGAGCAACGGAGTTCAGTCCCAGTCCCGGGACTCCGTCAATTACAACAAATGGTTCACTGCTTCCGGTCAGTGACGAAGTACCTCTCAGTCTTATGGATTGTTGTGCGGTAACGTCACCAGTCGAAGTTGTGATAGTCAGACCGGCAACTTTACCCTGAATAAAATCAGCAGCTGTTCTTGAGATACCTGCATTGAAGTCTTTTTCTGCAACACTTGTAACAGAGCCGGATATCGCCCTCTTCTGCTGGGTTCCATAACCGACAACTACAATCTCATCGAGTCCGACAGCGCTTTCCTCAAGGGTAATGCTTATTGTAGACTGTGTTCCGACAGTAACTTCCTGTGTCGTATAACCAACAAATGAAAAAACCAGTACAGAGCTTGCTGATGCAACATTAATACTAAATCTTCCGTCGACATCTGATACTGCTCCGTTGACGGTTCCCTTCTCCACAATGTTCACTCCCGGCAGTGTCTGGCCGGTGTTGTCAACAATTCGACCTGTTACGCTCCTTTGCTGATCATCAGAAATAATGGATTCAATTAAGCCATCCGGTGTATAGGAAGCGGCCATCAGCTGGCCATATCCCGTTAACAGGAGGATAGCTGTAAGTTTCATTACCCTCATGAATCTCCTGGAATGTAATGGGAATGAAACAAAACCTGTAATTTTTTTTATCATAAATCTAAGTGTTAGGTTTAAAATCACTGAAAAGCGATAGTGCATAAAGAATTGAATATGAGAGTTTCACATTCACATAGTGTAGGATTTATCATAGGCAGGCAGTTTAATGACACATGGTTTATATCGGATGACAAATTATTAAAATTACATTAAATTTCCAAGGTCTGAGATTAATTTTTCATTAATGATGTCTTAAAGCGCATCAGATTAAATTCTTATTTTTGATGAGAACCGATATTTAAAATTTCAAAACAGAACCATGTAATAAATGATATGTTTGTATATTGCCGGGCCGGTTAAAAAAAGAAATGAAAAGACTTATTCCTTTCCTTATATTATTATCACTTTATTCATGTAAACCAGAAGAGGAGGAGAAGCATGAACTCTTAACCCTCTTACCTCATTCATCAACGAATATTGAATTCATAAATCTCCTTACAGAGAGTGAGGATTTCAACATGGTCAAATATCTTTATTTCAATAATGGTGCCGGAGTGGCTGCAGGTGATATAAACAACGACGGACTTACGGACCTGTATTTCACATCAAACCAGAATCATAACAAATTGTATCTGAATAAGGGCAATCTTGTTTTTGAGGATATTACCTATACATCGCGGACAGCCGGCACCGGAGACTGGAAGACCGGTGTTACGATGGCAGATGTGAACGGAGATGGTAAGCTGGATATATATGTTTGTCAGCTTGGCAATTACAAAGGCATGGTTGGCAGGAACCAGTTATTCATTAATCAGGGAAATCTTACGTTTAAGGATGAAGCATATGAATACGGACTTGATTTTCAGGGATTCTCAACACAAGCCGCTTTTTTTGACCATGATCTGGACGGGGATCTTGATATGTACCTTCTGAACCATTCGGTACATTCTGCCCGAAGCTATGGAGATGTATCACTGCGTCTTGATCATGATTCTCTTGCAGGTGATCGCTTGTACAGAAATGAAGAAAGAAACGGAAAAAGGTTTTTTAAGGATATCACCACGGAGGCCGGTATTTATAATAGCCAGATCGGATACGGACTCGGAGTAAATGTTGCCGACATAACCAATGATGGTTTTCCTGACATATATATTTCAAATGATTTTCACGAAAACGATTATCTGTATATAAACAATGGTGATGGTACCTTTACCGAACGCCTTAACGAATTCATAAAGCATACCACCAGATCATCGATGGGCAATGATGTTGGCGATTTCAACAACGACGGCCTGCTGGATATAGCTGTGCTTGATATGGTCCCGGAAGAGGAAAATATCCGGAAGCAATCCGGAGGAGAAGATGATTATGAATTATTTACCCTGAAGCTGAGATATGGTTACACCTGTCAGTTTGTTCGTAATGTTCTGCAGCTTAATCTTGGCGGCGGCATGTTCAGTGAAATAGGATTGCTTGCTGGTATTACCATGACCGACTGGAGCTGGTCTCCGCTGTTTTGTGATGTTGATAATGACGGATGGAAAGATCTTTTCATTTCAAACGGAATATACCGGAGAGCAAATGATCTCGACTATGTTAAATTTTTGGCTGACAATGATTTTTTCGAATCCTTAAGCGAGGAAGAGGTCCCGGATAAAATGATCTATGAAAAGATGCCCCTCTATCCATACTTCAATTATATTTTTAAGAATAACCGCGATCTCACATTTACAAATATGGCCGGGGAATGGGGAATCACTAAACGAACATATTCAAACGGTGCCACCTATTCAGACCTTGACAATGACGGAGATCTGGAGCTTATTACCAATAATATTAACGATTATGCCCATATATACAGGAACAATTCAAATGAACTGTCAGGCAATCACTTCCTCTGCGTTATTCTGAAGGGAGAAGGATTGAATACAAGAGGTGTCGGGGCAAGGGTAACAATATTTCGCAACGGACAGATGCAAATTGCCGAACAATTCTCAACAAGGGGATTTTCGTCGGCCACTTCTGATGTATTGCATTTTGGTCTCGGACCTGATACCAGTATTGATTCTCTGGTGGTTCGATGGCCGGACCTGTCAGAACAGGTAATAAAGAATCCGGCTGCCGATAAGACTATAATCCTTGAAAAGAAAAATGCTTCCAGACCTGAAAAAAGAAAGAGTCAGATAAAAGAGGATCCGGATTTGTTTATTAAGACTACTATTCCGGGAATTAATTTCAGGCATACGGAAAACAGGCTGGAAGATTTCAGCCGGGAGACTCTGATACCGCACAGCCTCTTTGCAGAGGGTCCTGCAATTGCGGCCGGTGATCTGAACGGAGATGGTCTGGATGATATTTTTGCAGGCGGCGCCAGAGGTCAGGAATCCGTGATATATTTCCAGCAGCCGGACGGGAGTTTCATACAGCAGGATATTCCGGTACTGAGGCGTGACATAAAATATGAAGATGTGGATGCTGCAATTTTTGATGCAGACGGGGATAATGATAATGACCTCTACATAGTAAGGGGTGGAAATGATGTAACACTGGGGAACACATTACTGGACGACCGTCTCCTGATAAACAATGGAAACGGAATATTGAGTGAATCCGTAAAAGGTTCATTACCTTTTACTGCCAATAATGGTTCATGTGTGCGTCCATGTGATTTTGACGGTGACGGAGACACCGACCTCTTCGTAGGATCCATATCAATCCCCGGTGCATACGGGTTATCTCCTGATCAATTGTTGCTTGAGAACACCGGGCGCGGCCATTTTAAAGATGTTACCGATGAGCGAATGAAACGGCTCAAAAAGATTGGAATGGTTACAGATGCATGCTGGATTGACTATGACAACGACGGTGACTTTGATCTTGTAATGGCAGGAGAATGGATGAGGATCTATATATGCCGTAACGACAACGGGAAGTTCACTGATGTGACTAATCAATCAGGACTTCAGCTTACATCAGGCTGGTGGACCAGTATCCGTGCAGCTGATATTGACGGAGACGGAGACCAGGATCTGATCGGAGGCAATATGGGTCTGAATTCCGTAATGAAGGCATCACCTGAAGAACCGGTTGAGATGTATATAAATGATTTTGACAACAACGGCATTCTTGATCAGATAATTTGTTCATACCAGGAAGGAATCAGTTTTCCGCTTGCATCCCTTGATGAGCTGGTACTGCAAATCCCTGAACTTGCGAAAAAATATCCCAATTATTATGATTTCGGAGGAAAAACTATCAGGGATATGTTTGACAGAAAAATACTTAACCGATCCATAATTAAAGAGGCGCTTATGTTTGAAAGTTCTGTATTTCTTAATGATGGTGAAGGGAGATTTGAGACTGTCCTGCTACCGGTCGAAGCCCAGTTTTCTCCGGTACGCGATATAATAGTCAGGGATTTTAACGTAGATGGCCTAATGGATCTGATCCTGGTTGGTAATGATTATACCATCAGGCCTTCAATGGGACGTTTTGATGCAAGTTATGGATGGTATTTGCAGGGTGACGGAAAAGGTGCCTTCAACGCCTTGATGCCTTTTCAGAGCGGATTAAAGATCGACGGTGATGCGAGGAAAATCCTTTACCTCAGGATCGGGGGAAAAAACGTCCTGGTGACTGCCATCAATAATGATAAACTACAGATGATTGAATGTTCAACATCATTTTAACGGACTAAAAGTGAATTATTAATGGAAAGGAAAAAAATCGACCTTGATCCGGACAGTAAAACAAAGTTTGTAAAGCTTTTACAGATCATTTTCGGGATATTCTGCATTATAGCTACGATGTATTTTTTAATTTCCGGTCGTCATCCGGGCACATCAATAACTAATCTCCTGGTGGCATCCATTTTCCTTCTTTTATTCGGCATCTATCAGATAATGTCGGGTTTTGGTAAAACAGGAAAATATTTCCTGGTTACACAAAGCAGTATCTCGTTCAAAGAACATTCATTACTACCTTTTAAAGAAATACCTTCAGATAAAATCGAAAAAATTGAACTTTATCCGTTAAGCATCAAATTCCTTCTGAAAGACTCCAAAAAGATCCGGTTCCGTTTTGGGATCAGTTATCCTGAGATTATTGACCCTGTTAAGCAGGAGGTTATAGGGTTTGCAGGAGATCATGGTATTCCATGGATTGAGGTTCCGGAAGAGATTTAGCTCGGGGCGAAGGGTGGACGAGGAGAGGGGGAGATGGGGAGATGGGGAGACTCTGTGAAAGCTCCGGGGCGAGAAAAAAATCAACTTATAAATTAGTTATCTGATCCCAGAGTTCTTTATTTACCGGTATTCCTGCTTTCAGGTTATGTTCACGGACTTTTACGATGTTTTCCCCGGGATAACGGATCAATGTATCATCACTGACAGGCATCGATTCTTTAAGATCGGATATTATTCCCCTGATTGAGTTCTCAACGGAAAGATAATTATTCAGATTCCGCGGATCTATTGCTATAAAAACCTGTGATACACTGTATTCCGTTTTGCTTCTGGTAATCTCGTGAGTGGAGAGACCTCCTGACAGAACAGTTGCCAGTATATCCAGTAAAAGTGACAGTCCTGAACCTTTCCAGAAACCTATTGAAAGAGCCCTGCGTGTATGCAGTATTTCAGCCGGATCGTCAGTCAGTTCCCCATCATCGCTGAAGCCTCCGCTGTAAGGGAGTTTTCTGCCTTCCCTCCGGTATGTTTCCATTTTGCCGTATGAGAACTGGGTCATTGCGAAATCCAGGACAACAGCTTCATTCTCATAAGGCAGGGCCATAACAAAAGGATTATTCCCGAGTCTCACATCAGAAGCTCCCCATGCCGGCATATTTGCTTCAGTATTTGTCCAGCATAACAAAACAAATCCTTTTCTTGCAGCATACCAGCCGTATGTTCCTCCGCGCTGCCAGTGGTTTGTATTTGCAAGAGCAGCCATTCCAATTCCGGATTTTTCTGCCAGAGCCATAACCCTGTCTGAAGCAAAAAGAGCATTCAGCGGTCCCGGCCCGAGGTTGCCATTCCACTGTTCAAGTGCACCGGTGCTGTGGATCAATGTTGGTTCAGCATCAGGTTTTACATATCCGTCACGTACATTACCCACAAACCGGGGGAACCTGTTTGCACCGTGAGAGTAAACTCCTTCAAGGCTGTTAACGGCAAATATCTCAGCACATTTTTCAGCTTTCACTACATTAAATCCCGATTCTGTAAGGATCCTTGTAAATTCTGATTTCATCTTTTCGAATGGGATTCTGGTAATTTTGTTCGAATCTGGCATTGGATTTATTAAATATTAAAATTTATTGCATTGTACCAAATGGCATTGCAGGTCATATTGTAGAGGCATATTGTAAGGTCATATTGTAGGGGCATTTTGTAGGGACATATTTTAGGGGCATTTTGTAGGGGCATAGCATGCTATGCCCCTCCTGCAATGTCTATTTCATTGCCACATCGGCAAAATCCATGAACCATTTCCAGTCTTTGAGCAGCATATTATGCGCTCCGTCTCTTATATGGTATCCTGTTTTTCCGCTTATTACCGGTCTGTTTAAAGCAGGCATTTCCGGGGGCAGTGACGATTTCGTCTTCAGAAGCTGAAAAACAGGTATAGAATTACAGAGTGACAAGTATGAACCACGCGGATCGGCCCAAAGGTCTTCAGCTGCAGATGTCACATAAACTGCCCGTGGAGCAATAAGTGCCATAAGCATATGCATATCGACAGGTAATGCATTTTCATTATTGTCGTATTTCCTGTAGTTTGTACAGAACCAGTGAGGGAATGAGGCATTTATCCGGGCAATTGTCTCACCGTATTTTCTTCTTGCCAGAGCTGCTCCGCCACAACCTGATTCATTACTTACGACAAGCGCAAATCTCTGATCCTCGGCACCTGCCCAGAGAGCTGTCTTGCCTCCCCTGGAATGTCCCACAACAGCAACTTTTTTATTATCTATATCCTTATCCGTAACAAAATAATCCATGCACCTGCTGGCTCCCCAGGCCCAGGCAGCAATGGTTCCCCATGAATCAGGTTGCCTTTCCCTGTCAAGAATACCGTGAATGCCGTTTTTGAATTCATCATAATTATCAGGGTCGACATCTGCGTTATAAAAAACAGCGATCGCATATCCTCTTTCAATGACCTGCTCTGCCGGCCAGAATTCGCTTTTAACTTTCCTGGTGGGATCTGTATTGGCCGGCCCCCTGTTATCTATCAGCAGAAATGCCGGAACAGGTTTTCTGACATTGTTCGGCACAAACAATGTCAGATGTATAACCAGTGATTTTCCGCCCGAGCTTATCGTAATATCTACCTGCTTCAATGTAGCATTACCATTCATGGCATTTTTATCCTGATTTACTACTGTGAATGATTTTGTATAAGGTGTTGACGGTACTCTTCCATAAACATTTTCCCTGAAAAGATCAAGTATTTCCTGACGGCGGCTCTTTTTCCAGGAGGCTGCAGATGTGATCTTCTTTCCGGAGGAACTGACAAGTACATCAGGAAGTGTATAGGAAGGAACTTTTTCCTCATAATAATTGATATCACTTCGTGCCTTAGAAAGCCTTTCAACCACTTCAGGAGAGGCTTTCCAGGCTTCCCCCGACTGACCGGAGACATATCCACCCTGCATGAACAACAGTGTGATGGCAAAGATCATATTACGGCTTTTATTCATTTTCTGTAGTTTTTGCAGACTAATATAATTGTTTTAACATATAAACCAAAACCGGAGCGATTTCATTAAGGCCATATCAGATTACTCAGGTTTTATGTGTATTTTTACTATTCTGATCAAAAGTATCATGGTAACATTGTTCAGACAGTCAGGGGATAAGGTACAATGCATGCTTTGTCCGCATAATTGTGTGATTGCCGAAGGCAGAACAGGAATATGCGGGGCAAGGAAAAACAGTGGAGGGAGCATTGTACTGGTCACTTATGGTGTGATCTCCGGCTATGCTCTGGATCCGATAGAAAAGAAACCGCTTTATCATTTTTATCCGGGAACGAATATCCTTTCGATTGGATCGTATGGCTGCAATATGAAGTGTGATTATTGCCAGAATTACAACATATCACAGAGAACAGCGGCCGGTTTCAGTGCGGTTACCGAAGCGGACAGGGTTATTCACGATGCCCAGAAATCACTGAATAGCATAGGAATTGCCTTTACATACAATGAGCCGGTCATATGGTTTGAATACATAAAAGATGTTTCGATAAAGGCACGAAAAAAAGGTCTGAAAACTGTTTTGGTAAGTAACGGTTATGTTAATCCGGAACCTCTTGAAGAAATTATTTCATTTACTGATGCATTCAACATAGATCTGAAGGCATTCAACAACAATTTCTACAGGCAGCTCACGGGAGCCGGGCTTGAACCTGTAAAA
>CAYQZL010000032.1:29995-33138 GCA_964421975.1 uncultured Rikenellaceae bacterium | reverse complement strand
TACACCCTATCCTACACTCTTTCCCTACACGACGCTCTTCCGATCTGACTTGATACACAGAAAAAACGGGAGGAGCTGCAGGGACTGATCGGTTATCTTCCGCAGGAATTCGGAAGTTATGAAAACATGACTGCTCATGAATATCTGCATTATATGGCAATGCTGAAGAATATAACCGATGCTGCCACAAGGGAGGAGCGGGTCACTTATGTTCTGAAAGCTGTTCACATGGACGAAAGGAGACATGAAAAGATCTCATCATATTCAGGAGGCATGAAACAGAGGATGGGAATAGCACAGATACTTCTTCATCTTCCCAGGATACTTGTTGTTGATGAACCAACTGCCGGCCTCGATCCCAGGGAAAGGATAAGATTCAGGAACCTGCTTGTGGAACTGAGCCGCGAAAGAGTGATAATCTTTTCCACACATATTATTGAGGATATATCAAGCTCATGTAATCAGGTTGCCGTTCTAAACAGGGGTATGTTAAGATATCTCGGGAAACCGATCGATATGACAAGGGAGGCAGAAGGACATGTCTGGCAGTTCAGAATACCTGCAACTGATTTCCTGAAATTCGCAGAAGAGAATCTGGTGGTCCATCATATGTCCGAAGGGGATAGTGTGAGGGTAAGAGTAATTTCGAAAACCCAGCCCTGGGAAAATGCCATTGCAGCCACTCCGAATCTCGAAGATGCATACCTTTGGCTGCTGCGAAAAAAAGAAAATAATGAAAACAAAAAATCTATATAGCATTATCACTTTGATCCGGAAAATGATCCTCTATAATTTCCGGATCATCTTTGCCAATAAATTCATATGGTTCCTGATCGGAGCAATAGTTTTTTACCTTGGATTATCAGTGATCTATGTCCTGTCAAACGAAATATCCAGAATGGAAGACCTTTATGGTGTTTTCCTCTTTTCAGGAGCATTGCTTGTCTTTTATCCTGCAGTTTTCAATATCCAGAATGACCAGGATGCACGGACAATAGAAATACTTTTTGGTATCCCTAATTACAGGTATAAGGTTTGGCTGGTAAGGATAGTGCTCATCTTTGCAATGGCAACCCTTATAATGCTGGGATTTACTTATCTTTCAAACATCCTGATAGTAGGTTTCAATTTCCTTGAGGCAACAATCCAGGTAATGATACCGGTCATTTTTCTCGGGACGATGGCA
Organism: uncultured Rikenellaceae bacterium; assembly: GCA_964421975.1. Classification (GTDB taxonomy): domain Bacteria; phylum Bacteroidota; class Bacteroidia; order Bacteroidales; family VadinHA17; genus LD21. The sequence goes on along the minus strand of CAYQZL010000032.1, from coordinate 31,952 downwards.
TTCATGCTCTCAACGATTATCAGGAACGGAAACGGCACAGCTGTTGTCATGATGATCTTCGGATTATTCTTTCTGATCCTTGAGGACCCTCTGCGTAAAAGTCAGTGGAATGTTTTTCTCAATCCTTTTAATCCTGCATATGATGTAAGTGATACTACATGGACTGTGATCACTCTCAAGAACAGGATAATACTGCTTACCGGATCGGTCATCTTCCTACTCACGGCACTTCTTAACCTGCAGAAGAGAGAGAAGTTTATGTAAGCTAAACCGGTTTGCGGCAGCCGGCTACAGGCATCCGGGTAAAGGCAGACTGCAAGTAGCTTAAGGTTGAATTTAAAACATACTTCAGGATTAAAAGGTATAATACCAATTTCCGGTTAATTTTGTCGGGCCTTTTGTACTCCGGAATCTAATCGTTTGTATATTTTTGTCCCGTTAATATTTATCTTCCGGAATATGGGACATTATGTAAATAACCATCTTATAAGAGAGGAATCGGTAGCTTTTGAGACCCGCCTTCACTGGATCACATTTCTGACTCTTAAATCAATTTTTACTCTTACAATTGCAGCATGGTTCGACAGATGGTTCTCGGAATTTGTAATAACCAACCGCAGGATAATAATCAAAACAGGAATAATTGGCAGGGAAACATTTGAAATGAATCTTTCAAAGATTGAAAGCGTGAATGTTGATCAGTCAATTATGGGACGTATTCTGAATTACGGATCTATAACCATCATTGGCTCGGGAGGGACTAAAGAATCATTTCATAAAATAGCCAAACCTCTTGCATTCAGAAAAGCATTTCAGGAGCTTTGCTGAAGCGTTCTTACTCTTCTATAATAAATTCACTTATCTGACCTCTTTATATGTAATATAATATGTATTTTAATACGTATTTTAATACATATTAAAATACATATTTTAATTTGATTGGAATCAGACAATAAAATATTTTACAAATTTTCCCGACCTCTTTGTGTAACATTTTGTCTTTTGGGGAGTCTTTATATAAAAGTTTCTGATCAGGATAACAGGAAACTTATGACAGGAGATTATCTGATTTGAAAATTCAATAAAAATTGGATCACGATGGTATATAAAGTCACACTTGATTCAGGATCAAATGAAACAGACAATCTGCTCAGAGGCACAAAATCAATGATCATATACGGATCAGATGTCCGATGCTTTCCCCACGGTTCGATAAAGGAAGGAGACATTTTATATTTTACAGGGGATGAAAATCCTTCTGTGACAAAGGCAAGAGGGATTGTGTCATCGGTTTTTAACTCATGCCGACTGTCGGTGGAAGAATCTTATGAAATAGTTATCAAAAATCAGGATAAGTTACAGTTACCTGATGACCAGTTCTATAAATATGCGGGAAAAAGATATCTTATTATGATAGGAGTAACTGATATGGAAGAAATAAAACAACCCAATGTAAGGAGAAATAATTCCCCCGTTATAAACGAATGGTCATTATCAGGAATACTAAAGGATATCACCATGCCGGACCTCAGAATTGCCTGACAATTTTCGCTTTCAACAGTCATAATTAGACTTTGTGGCTTTGGTCCTTTTTTCCTATCTTTATTTTTTAAGCATAATTTCTAATATCTGAATAAATGTTATTATCAGCATGCGGATTAATCTGTGATCAATGCGGATTCTTTAATAAGTCCTGCAGCGGATGCCATGAGGTCAAAGGATCAACATTCTGGGCCATGGAGATGATTCCCGACAAAGTATGTCCACTGTATGCCTGTTCAGTCAATATCCGGGGTTATCATAATTGCGGTGATTGTTCTGAACTGCCATGCAAAATGTTCAGGGAAATGAAAGATCCCGATTCAACCGAAGAGCAACATCAGCAATCTGTCATCACAAGGGTTGCAGCTTTAAGGGCAGACAGGAGTGAGCGGTGAGTGATGAGTGGTGAGCGGTG